>NZ_JBWPWW010000005.1:0-211821 GCF_056590795.1 Prevotella sp. C0026C3
GCTGCCCCGCGACTTGCATGTGTTAAGCCTGTAGCTAGCGTTCATCCTGAGCCAGGATCAAACTCTACATTGTAAAATTTTGATTTGCTTCTAAAATAGAAGCTTTATATCCTTTGCTCGTACGATAAACTTATCAATGTCTAAAGAACACCTATTTCGAATCTTATTTCGACGGTTCGTTTCTTTTACCCAACTCTATTACCTATATAAAACAAGTAAAGAGTCGACTCTTGTACTACTTATCTGTTTATGTAAATCTTTTCAAAGAACGATTTCTTATGTGCTCTCAAGAACTTGCTGTAAGCGTTGTTCTCGTAAGCGGATGCAAAAGTAATAAGATTTAGAATACCAGCCAAATGTTTTAAGAAGAAAAATCGTTTTTTATTGCATCTTTTCAACAAACATTACAAAATCAATTAAAAAACACTCTTTACACCATAATATATATAAGGCACTTCGAAATAAATCTATCAGATTTTAATTTTTGTAGAGTTAACGCAAAATAAAATAAATATGGGATTTTTTAATTTGCAAGTTGATTTCATTTAGAAAATATATTCGTTTCTTTACCAGCAGTTTTCTAAAAAAGCAAGGAAGACGTCCTAAACCGACATAACTGTCTATCGCGAATTACCTTGCTATATGTTTAACCCAAAAACTTGAGATTTATGAAAAAATTAGTATTTATGGCATTAGCTATCTTTGCAACATTGACAGCATGCAACAATCAACAGGCCAACACTGCTACCAATGAACGCATCGATTCTCTACAAGCTATCATTGCAGAAAGAGACACCGAAATCAATGGTATGATGGAGAACTTCAACGACATTCAAGAAGGATTCCAAGCTATCAACGCAGCTCAAAACCGCGTAACGGTTGCCAAACTCGGAGAAAGGTCTAATCGCACACAAGTCATCAAAGAAAACATCAAGTTGATTTCTGAGACCATGCAGAAGAACCGCGAACGCATCAAAGAATTACAAGCACAACTGTCTAAAAGTTCGTTCAAAGGAACCGCTTTACAAAAGACCATCGACAATCTACAAGCACAGTTAGAGGAGAAAAATAAGGAATTGGAATCTTTGAGAGCTGAATTAGCACAAAAGAATATCCACATTGCCCAACTAGATTCTACCATCACCGACCTGAACACCAACGTAAGCAACCTTACTACCGAGAGTCAGCAAAAGAGCGAGACCATCAGCCAACAAGACAAAGAGTTGCATACCGGCTACGTACTCTTCGGCACCAAGCAAGAGTTGAAACAAAAACGCATTTGGGTAGATGGTAAGATTCTGCGCAATACTTTCAACCGCAGCTACTTTGAAAGAATTGATATTCGCGAAAGACAAGAATTCAACTTAGCCTCCAACTATGCGAAGTTGTTGACCACTCACCCAGCCGGCAGTTACACACTTACACGCGATGCCAACAAACAGTACACACTGCGCATCACCAATCCCGATGAATTCTGGAGCACAAGTAAATTCTTGGTTATAAGAACAAAGAACTAAATAGATACTAACCAGCATCAACAAGGGGAAACCAGCAATTGGTTTCCCCTTGTTTCGTTTTACAATATTACTAAAAGAGAGGGCAGATATCATTCGCCCCTACCGAGATTCCTCTACTCGATTATTTCTCCATTTCAACTTCCGATTTCCTTGCCAAGAAGGCAGAAAGCATCCAAACCAACTTCTCTTGGCCTCGCAAGAAGTCACCCACTAGAGCTACCGTCACCTCATCACCGGCTTCAGCAGCTTTTGCCGAAATTTCTCTTTCCTCGCCAATCAGCACTGCCAACGTGTCTAAAACCTTCTGAACACCGGCACGTCCCATAGGTTCAAAACCATCTTCCTGCAGGCGTGCTACCTTCAGATACTCGCTATAACGATTCTCAGGCTTACTTCCTAATTGCAGAATACGCTCTGCCACCTCGTCTACCTGATTGGCTACACCATTATACAATTCTTCATATTTGGCATGCAGGGCAAAGAATCCGCGTCCTCTCACATTCCAGTGCAACCCACGTAAGTTGCTATAAAAAATTTGCAAATCGGCCAACAAGCCATTCAAAGATTCTACCACTACATTCACTTTATTCTCATTCAACTGTAAATAATCTAAAGTTCTCATATTCACTTTCCTTTCTTTAATTGTCGTTTTATTTTTGTTTACGCTGCAAAGATAACCCTTATTTCACGATACCACAACAGATAAAAACTATACACAAATTGATTATATCTATAAGAAGTTCTAAAGTCCTGTGCTGCAAAGGCATAGCAGCATCGCTGTATTGGCTAGGCAGCAAAACTGAAACGACCGAACAGCAATGCTGGCAAGCAGCTGCAACGATTAGAGTTTGTAAGTTTTTGAGTTTATAAGTTTCTCTCTCCCAAGGGGAGGGAGATGGTTTCAAGTTGGCAAATAGCCTAGTTGAGATTTAGAACAAAGAAACAATAGAATCCTACTTGATACAAGATTAGCATCGACCAACAAAAGATATTATCTGTAGGGGCGTGATATATCGCGTCCGTAGGAAAATAACGGCAGCATTCACAGGGCATTTTATTCATCATGAAGTATCATGGAATACTTGCGGACGCGAAATGTCACGTCCCTACAAACCTCTAATTATAAGGACTAAGCAACATAGTCGGTTGCGAGAAATTGTCGAAATGTCAAGAACAGTTTGGCACTCTCTTTGTATATTCATATTTATATTGTATTTTTGCAATCACATGATTATCAACCATTATAAAAAGAAATGATATGGACGTAAAAGAACTTGAAAGAATGATTAGGCAACACGAGGCCGGTATCGACATGGCTGTTTCGGCAGCGTTTCCGGCTCTCATGCGCAAAGTATATGTATGGATGACATTGGCATTGGTGCTCAGTGGAGTCACAGCTTACGGTGTTGCGACCTCGCCCAACCTGCTGGCGCTCATCGCCAACAACAGTTTTGTAATGTGGGGTCTGCTCCTTGGCGAACTGGGATTGGTACTGGCTATCAACGCCGGCATCAATAAGATGTCGCTTACAATGGCAACCTTGCTCTTCGCCTTGTTCTCTATCCTCAACGGTGCCACTTTGTCATTCATCTTCTTGGCTTATGCCATGACGACCATTGCCAAAGTGTTCTTCATCACGGCCGGCACTTTCGCTGCTACAGCCATTTATGGTTACACGACCAAACGCGACCTGACGAAACTTGGCGGACTGCTGACCATGGGGCTCATTGGACTCATCATCGCCTCGCTGGTGAATGTGTTCCTCGTTAAGAGCACCGGTTTCGACCTCATCGTAAGTTATATCGGTGTCCTCATATTCGTAGGATTGACCGCATGGGACAGCCAACGTATCAAGGTGATGATGGCACAGGCTGAGGATTTAAGCGAGCGTTCGCAGAAACTAGCAGTGCTGGGTGCGATGTCATTGTACCTAGACTTCATCAATTTATTCCTCTATTTGCTGAGAATATTTGGGAATAGGGAGTAGGAAGAGCCCCACCCCTACCCTCCCCAAAAGGGGGAGGGAGAAAGATATAAAACCTCTCCCCGACCCTCTCCCAAGGAGAGGGAGATGGATATTAAACCTCTTCATAAAGGGATGGGAAAATGTATCAGCTACAGTAGAGACGGTGTGTACACCGTCTCATTGAGTATAAAATGGCGAGCTACAAGGTGGAAAACGCCGGCAAATCCTTTCAACACAAAAACAAAATATACCCAGAAGGGACTACAAAAGAATCAACCTCTCGCTGGCACTCCCCCCTTGGGAGGGGACGGGAGAGATTAAAAGACATACAATATGAAAACAATAACAACGCTACCTTCAGAGTGTACTACCATCCTCGTGGGTAAAAAGATGACAAACGACGGTAGTATGATTGTCGCCCGGTCGGAAGATTGGGACGGCATGGTAGCTAAAAATCTACAGATATTCGAAGATACCGACAACGGACCAGAGGAGTTTGTGGCACAAGACAGTAAGTTCCGCTGCCCACTTCCGAAGAAAGCATTCGGCTATTCGGCTCTGTCGCCTTTCCACCTACATGGACATTGGGGCAGCGCAGGATTCAATACCGTGGGCGTAGGCATAAGTGCAACGGAGACAATATTCACCAATGACAAGGCGTTGGCGGCCGATCCACTCGTAGAAACCGGCGTGGCCGAGAACTGTATATATAATATTGTGTTGCCCTATGTGAGCACTGCACGCGAAGGTGTGGCTCGTATCGGCAAGCTGATAGAAGAATATGGCTCAGCCGAAGGATTCGCCATCGGACTCGTAGACAGCCAAGAGTCATGGTATTTAGAGAACGCCGGTGGTCATCGTTGGTTGGCTACACGCATCCCCGACGACCAATATTTCGTGACGGGAAACCAGAGTCGGTTCCGCACCTACGACCCTCAGGACACCGAAAACTACATGGCTTCGGCCGATTTGATAGAACATGCAGTGGCCAACGGATTGTACGATCCAAACAAGGGAGAACCATTCGACTTCCACGAGGCATACGCTCGCGACGTGGAACTAGATACCACATACAACTATCCTCGCGTATGGGGCTTGCAAGGCTTATTCAGTCCGGCCATCAAAAACGATGTAACACAGAATACATTCCCCGTGTTTGCCAAGGCAGAGCATCCACTATCGCTCGACGATATGCGTCGCGCATTCCGCTTCCACTATAATGGTACGGAACACGACCCATACTTAAATAACAATCCCAAGGAGCGTTTCCGCCCTGTATCCATCTTCCGTACCACGCAGACCCACATCTTGCACGTACGTCCGGAGTTGCCTACAGCCATCGGGCGTGTAGACTATATGGCCGAAGGTATGGCTGCGCTAGGCGTGTTCGTGCCCTTGTATCAAGGTGTCAAGAGCTATCCGAAAGCCTACACCGTGGGTAACGACCACGCCGACAAGGATTCAGCTTATTGGAAATTCCGCAAGGTAATGACACTGGGTATGGTCAATTTCAACCGTTATGCGCCCATTATCCAAGAGCGTTACGCCCGTTTCGAGGCCGAAACCGCACAATATCAGCGCGAGATGGAGGAGCAATATCTTGCCATTTACAAGACTCAGCCCATGCATGCACAAGAATTATTGCAGGCATTCTCGGACAAAGTACTGACCGAAGCTTTGGTTGTGGCCGAGGAATTACAGGACGAACTCTTCACGAGATTGGCTCAAGACATACAGACAGAGTATCTGTTCCACGGAGCATAACATAAAGAAATAGAAACATTTAATCAATTAGAGAGAACCAAATGAGAAAGATGAGTATATTGAGTATGGCTTTTGCAGCCATGACATTGACAGCATCGGCTGCCACACCACAGTTCGATAAAATCTTAAGCAAGGCAAAGAGTGCTGCCACCAGCAGCACTACCGGTGACGCAGCGGGCAATATCCTGTCGAGCGTATTGGGTACCAACAAAGCTAGCGAAAGCGACTTGGTGGGCACATGGAGGTACAATCAGCCGGGGGTAGCATTCACTAGCAAGAACGTATTGGCTAAAGCCGGCGGTCAAGTGGCTGCCAGTACGGCTAAATCGAAACTGAAAAGCAGTTTCAGCAAAGTGGGTATTCAGGGCAGCAACACCCAGTTTACTTTCAATAGTGATAAGACTTTCACCGGAAAACTGCGTGGGAAAAGCCTCAGCGGTACCTATACTTACGACCCCGGAACGTCTAAACTGACGTTGAAGACTGCCTTGGTAAGCCTCCCTTGTTACGTACAGAAGTCGACATCGGGGCTGAGTTTGCTCTTCGAGTCGACCAAATTGCTGAAACTTTTCCAAACCGGTGCACAGCTTAGTGGCAACAGCAGCCTGCAAACCATCAGCACATTGTGCAAGAACTACGACGGCATGCGTATGGGATTCGACCTCAAGAAATAATAGCGTTCGGCCATTTAACAACATCAAACATTATGATTATCGATTTTGACAAGCTCAAAGAAGAGCATATCGAAGGTTTTAAAGGCGGAGAAGGGAAACTGGATATGCGTGCCGTCGTCGACGACAAAGCCCGTATTATGTATTCCACCCTACGACCGGGAGCCAGCAGTGGCGAGCACGAACATCGTGGTTCGTTTGAGGTAATGTACGTGATTAGTGGTGAACTGACAGTGCATTACGATGGTCATACGGAGGTTGCACGTGTCGGACAGATGCATTATTGTCCAGAAGGGCACAAGCATTGGTTTGAAAACTGCACCGACCACGACGTCGTCTATCTTGCCGTGGTACCCACGTTAGGGTAATAAGACGGTATAGGCTAGGCCATATATTGATGAAAAATTCCCATTCAACAATCAATATGTTGAATGGGAATTTCTTTTATCTACACACAATTACCACTTAAAACAAGATTTCCACCATGTTTATTTATATTTAAACTTCCATCTAGCTCGTTTTTATTAACTTTGCATCATACAAGAATTAAGTTCTTGTATGATATTAAACAAACGAATAATACCTAAACATGAAAATCAGAAAAACAATCGTCATGGGGATAGCCTTGCTCACAACACTGGGCAGCTACGCCCAAGTACCGGTCTATCTGGACGAGAGTAAACCCATTGAGCAACGCATTGAGGATGCATTGAACCGCATGACGCTGCAAGAAAAAATCAGAGTTCTACACGCACAGAGCAAATTCTCTTCGGCCGGAGTACCCCGATTGGGCTTCCCCGACTTCTGGACTGACGACGGTCCTCATGGTATTCGCCCCGAAGTATTGTGGGATCAATGGGATCAGGCAGGCCAATCCAACGACTCTTGTACGGCTTTCCCGGCACTCACTTGCCTTGCATCGTCGTGGAATCCTAAAATGGCGATGCTCTACGGAAAGAATCTTGGAGAGGAAGCACTGTACAGGCGCAAGGACATGGTGCTCGGTCCAGGTGTGAATATATACCGCACACCGCTCAATGGTCGTAACTTTGAATATATGGGCGAGGACCCATTCTTGGCTTCAAAGATGGTAGTACCTTATGTTCAAGGTCTGCAAAGCAATGGAGTAGCTGCTTGTGTGAAGCACTATGCCATGAACAACGACGAGGAAAACCGTAGCGAAGACAATATCATCATCAGCGACCGAGCCATGCGCGAAATCTATTTACCGGCCTTTGAAGCGGCCGTAAAAGAAGGCCATGCATGGGGTATCATGGGGGCATACAACCTCTATAAGAACCAACATAGCAGTCACAACGACATTCTTATCAACAAAATTTTGAAGGGAGAATGGGGATTTGACGGTGTCGTCGTATCCGACTGGGGAGCTACCCACGACACAGATGAGGCGGTAAAGAACGGACTTGACCTTGAATTTGGCACATGGACTGATGGGCTACACAGTGGTGCAGGCAATGCATACGAACAATATTTTCTAGCTAGACCGTACCTGAAAGGCATCCAAGAAGGAAAATATACCACCAAGGAATTAGACGATAAGGTGCGCCGCATACTTCGTTTGTTCTTCAGAACAACCATGACTGACAGAAAGAAAGGCAGCATGTGCTCGGAAGCTCATTATGATGCAGCTCGCCAAATCGCCGCCGAGGGTATCGTATTGCTACAAAATAAGCGCAATATACTGCCCATCAATCTCAATAAAGCACGCCGTATATTGGTTGTAGGCGAGAATGCCATCAAGATGATGACAGTGGGGGGAGGTAGCTCTTCGCTGAAAGCACAACGCGAAACACTACCACTCGATGGACTCAAAAAACTGTTAGAACAGCGCGTTCCGGGCATCAACGTGGAATACGAACGTGGATATGTGGGCGACATCACAGGTGCTTACAACGGTGTTACCACTGGGCAAGACTTGGCAGATAAGCGCAGTGAGGAACAACTCATCGCTGATGCAGTGGAGAAAGCACGCAAGGCCGACTACGTCATCTTCTTCGGTGGACTCAACAAGAGCGACTATCAAGACTGCGAAAGCCACGACCGTAAAACCTACGATCTACCCTATCATCAGAATAAAGTGATAGAAGCACTGGCCAAGGTGAATCCCAATCTTGTGTATGTCAATATCTCCGGTAACTCCGTATCCATGCCTTGGAAAGACAAGGTACCTGCCATCGTACAAGGATGGTACATCGGAAGCGTGGCAGGAGAAGCGTTGGCTTCGGTACTTGTAGGCGATACCAACCCCTCAGGTAAACTTCCTTTCACATGGGTGGCTAGTCTTCAAGACGTTGGTGCACATGCTCTTAACACTTATCCCGGTACATGGCGCCCCAAGAAAGACATCATTGACATAGAATATAAAGAAGGTATCTACGTGGGATACCGCTGGGCTGACCGTGAGAAAACGAAACCGGTCTTTGCCTTCGGACACGGTTTGAGCTATACAACATTCAAGATTTCAAACCTTAGAAGCTCCGCCAATAGCATGTCGGCTGACGGTACTTTGACCTTCACCGTGAACGTTAAGAATACTGGAAGTCACACAGGTAGCGAAGTGGTACAGCTCTATATACACGACATAAAGTCGTCTGTAGACCGTCCTTATAAAGAGCTTAAAGGCTTTGCAAAGGTAAATCTCAAGCCGGGAGAGAGTCGCGATGTAGAGATAAGCATCGACAAACGCGCTTTATCATTCTACGATGAGCAGTCGCGAGACTGGAAAGCAGAGCCCGGAAAGTTTGAAGCGCTCGTAGGAAATGCCTCTGACAATTTACCTTTGAAGGCTACATTTGAACTGAAATAACCCAGCCTTCATATACAGAAAAAGCCAAGACAGATTGCTTCTGCCTTGGCTTTTTGCTTATAAGCGGTCTACTTATACTGCATCGTAACCTTTCGTACTGTTGTGAGCCAACAAGTCTTTCAGGTTCAACTCCTTGAAGTTGCGGTCTTCCAAAATCTTGTGAAGCACCTCAGCTTCTTCACGTTCCTCTTCGGAATGTGTGTAAGTACAACTCTTATTCTTCAGTTCGGCAATGCCCCAGCCTACCAATGCCACGACAACGAACAATATAAATGCAATGAGTGCTGACATATTAATAATGTATTTGATTCTACATGCAAAAGTAATGGAATTGACTGACAATAGCAAACATTATCTTGTTTTTTGATAGAGATGCCTCTTCCGACAACAGAACCATTAAAAAACATTTGGCAGGCCGGTATAAACCGACCCACCAAATGCAATTAATAATGATATGCTTACAAAAGCATTGTATAACTGAACAGACGAACTATTTACGACCTTTCTTCTTACTTAAATCAAGGATTCGCAGGTTTCTAAACTTCACACCCTCACCATGTCCGCAGAAACTGATGTGGCCTTCCTTATTAAACAAGCCGGGATGGTTTCTATGGTCAACCGTATAAGGATTGTCTTTACCACCATCAGGGGCAATATTATGGCCTTGGCATGCCTCTCTGATATTGCCATCGAGGATTACTTCACCATTTACTGTAACCGTGATGCGGTCGCCTACGGCTCTAATCTCCTCGGTATTCCAAGTACCAAGCTTTCCAAACTTCACGTGTTTGGGTACAATGATGCCGTAAACAGAGCCATGCTGCTGATAGTCTTGAAGTCCCTTATAAATAGGATCATCATGGTCTAACACTTGAATCTCCATGCCTTCGTAAGCCGCATTGGTGTTAAGTTTGGTACGAATACCGATACCATTGTTTACACCGGGATTGACAAAGCAGAACTCAAAACGATATACGAAGTCGCTATAGGTCTTCTTTGAATAGAGATTACCACCTACTCCAAAGTGTGCTTTCACATAAATACTACCATCTTCAGGCACATAGTTGTTGAAATTACCTTGCCATTTGTCGAGCGATCTACCATCGAAGAGCACTTCAAACCCCTGTGCTTTCTCTTCCTTAGATAGCGTAAAGACAGGTGTTGAAGGCAATTCGTTCACGTAACAGTTACGAACTTCAAGTCCATCTGCAGCACCAACAAACTTAATAAGTCCACTAACAGTCGCTGCTTTCTTACTATCTTGCGGAGCAAATACGGCATTATCGTTCAATACAACACCGTTAGAAACCACCATCAAACGGTCGTTAACCAACTTTGCATAAAGCACATTCCACTCTCCGGGAGCAGCACTTTGGACAACAGGAGTGGCTACCTTTGAAGTTGTTGCCAAAATTTCCACCTCGCCATTCTTATTCAATGCGATAGCAGGTTGAGACCTCAGCCACAATTCAGACTTCTCGTTGGCACGCCATTCTGCGTACAACTCAAAGTTCTCATAGTTCTTCTTAGCATTCAAGCTAACACCCTTCTGCGTCTTACCATCATTCATGGCCGGAGCAAAACCACCAGTACCAAACTTCGCCAAGATGCCTTTTACTTCATCAACAGAATATCCTGCATCGGCATTATTGGTCATACCGGCAAACACTTGCAATGCTTTTTCTAACCATCCACGCGTCATTTCGCCCTTTTGCAGGCCACTGTTCTTACCAATAATGGTCTTCACGGCTGTTGCAGCTGCAAATGATGTGGTGTTATCCGCGAGATATTTGACTGCCAACGACAATGCCGGCAACTCATAGATACTACTTACAGCGCCAAGATAAGCATTCTTTACCGCTGCAGAAGGATTTAAAGCGAGAGCTTTCTCATACTCCATCAATCTACCCATTGCATTCTTCGGAGATGCTTTCAGCAAGGCCAACATGCTCGTCAGAGCTGTATCTTTACGCTTATTGTCGGTAGATGCTATAGCATAGAGAGTAGAAATAGCTTCCGGATTCTTCACTTTCAACAAGGCAGCAAAGGCATCTGCCTGCGTAGAAGGCTTCTTATATTCACTTTGCAGCAACTGAAGTGCCTCCATATTACCTGCCTGAGACAACAGAGGATAATAAAGTTGAGGACGCTTACTAGCAACCATACGACCACTAACCAGCTTGAACTGTTGGTCAGGAGACATAGTATGCAATGCAAAAAGGAGTGCATTCTGGAGTTTGGAAGCCGTTGTGGCATCTGATTTCTCAAGCATATCACTCAATTGTTCAAACTGTTTGGGGCTCGTAATACCTACCAAAGCACCATAAGCAGCTTGTTTTACACCATTATCAGAATTATCCAACAAGCGCAGAACAGCATCGTAAGCAGAGTAAATATGACGTTTGGAAACAAGACCTAGTGCATGTGTCAAAGTTGATGGATTGTTATCTGCCAACAAACCTACCACTGCCGTATTCACATTTCCATTGAATGCGAGTAAGGCACTCATGGCTTCCTTGGCATATTTACCACTCAACTGACCGGTAAGAGCCTCCAATGCACGCTCACCACCGATCTTTCCGGCAGCCTGAATAGCTGCTTTAGCCAAGTTCTCATCGGCATTATTCATCGCATTGCTCACTGTTTCGATAGCCGACGATACATGGTTGTTACCTAACCAACGCACAACATCGCACTGAGCTGTAGGAGATAACTTAGCAAAACTGCGCAATACTTGAGCGTAAATACCATCACCGGCACAACTTTCAGCCATCTCTAATGCCGTGTTACGATACTGAATATCACCATCTTTCAGCGCTTTCAGCACCTCAGCACCTGCCTTTGGCCCAGCCGACTGCAACAATAAGCCCAGTCCATTGCATCTTACGGCTCTATCACCTTGTGCTATCAGTTGCTTCGATGCTTTCATTACGTTCTTGCCATGAGTCGAAGCTAGACGCTCCAATAGTCTCATATAAGCGTCTGTAGCCTGTGTTCCCTCATATTTGAAACCCGTTTTCTGAGCCGCAACAGCCAATGCCTTCATCGATTTCAAACCACCGCAATAGGTCAAAGCATCGTAAACACTCTTCAAAGTAGCGACATCGGCGCCGGGAATCCACGACAAAAGCATTTCTTCCAAGACAGGGTCTGTGAGCTTACGCATGGTTATCAAATGGGCAATTCCTTCTTTCGACACCTTCATACCACCCATCTTGGCAACAAGTGTAGCATCTACGCCCGGCACGGTAGCCAATGCAGCGAGGGCATGCGACTGCAAATAAGTATCACCAAGGTATCCCATGAAGAGCTGAATGTCTGCCTGTGTTGCCACTTTCTGAATCTGTGCCAGCACGAAAGCCTTATTAGCGTTATCTTGACAGGCAGCAAGTCCCTTGATAAGTCCTTGCTTCACACCGTCACGCAAACCTGCTTTGCTAGGATGTGTGACATAATCCGTGACACTACTAATGGCATATTCAAATGGCGCGTTGTTGCCCTTGCCTTCCGGTACGAGCATTCCTACCAATGAAGTCATTCCTTCTGCACCGGTACGAGCTATCTCGTCCATGACTTCATTGTACACCGCGCTGTTCTTGGCTGGCAATTGTGCCAAACCATCGGCTATGATTGTCGATGCCACACGGTTTCGTGCGTCTTGCCCACGCATACTTGTGTGGAAGCACAAACAACACAATAATAATATAATATATGAATATCTCAATGTTTTCATCTGGTATGCTATATTTATATAAGTACTACAATGTCCAACCACCACGCATAGGTTGATTTACCAAAGCGTTTGCAGCATCGTCATCAATAAACTGTTCTTTCTTTGGATCATAATTTAAAACATCACGGTGTAGACGTAATGCCACTGTCGCCATATTGACCAATGTACAACTACGATGCCCATTTTCTTCGTTCAGAGCAAACTTCTGACGTGTACGAACGCAATCTAAGAAGTCGGTACGCTGCGGTTCCGGGTCGGGCAATTCGGCCAATTTGTTCATCACATCGGGGATAGTACACTCAAATCCCTTATACACTTTACCTTCAGGACCCTCGATGTAAGGAACCTTACCTTTGCTCTCGTAACCCTCACCTTCAAGTATTATTTGGCATCCATCGGCATAAGTATAAGTGATTTTACGCCATATTCCTACGGCATCCCAATGCTGTTGAGGAGCATCCACTTCTACCTTGACAGGCGATTCATTGTCTTTACCCAGCAAGTATTGCACCGGGTCAAGATAATGCTGCCCCATATCGGTGAGTCCACCACCATCATAATCCCAATAGCCACGGAATGTCTGATGCACACGATGAGCGCTATAAGGCTTAAATGGAGCCGGTCCGAGCCACATATCATAGTCAAGCTCACGCGGAACAGGCTGTACGTTGAGATGATCTTTGCCTACCCAGTAGAACTTCCAAGTGAAACCGGTAGCGCCAGACACCCTAACCTTGAGCGGCCAACCCAACATTTTGCTGTCCACCAGTTTCTTCAATGGAGTCACAGTTGTCCCTAATCCATAGAATGTATCGGTAAAACGGAACCAAGTGTTCAGTCTAAATACACGCTTATAACGCTGAACGGCTTCCACAACCTTTCTTCCTTCACCGATAGTACGTGTCATTGGCTTCTCACACCAGATGTCTTTCCCTGCCTTAGCGGCCTCTACAGCCATCAGCGCATGCCAATGTGGCGGTGTTGCAATATGCACAATGTCTACGTTTGACTGATGAATCAATTCACGAAAGTCATGATAAGTCTTCAAATCTTCACCAAGCCTATTCTTCCCTAAATTCACTGCTTGTTGTAAATGTTTGGAATCTACGTCGCAAACAGCAGTGAGTCGGCAAGCTTGGTTGCTTGTGAAATGGTTAGAGGTTTTACCAATACCTCCCACTCCAATAATGCCTTTTGTAAGTTGATCACTAGGTGCTATGAACCCATTACCACCCAATACCCTGCGCGGAACGATAGTAAATAGTCCCAATACACCTGCTGTTTTGAGAAAAGTACGTCTGTCTGTTTTCATGATAATAATAGTTTTTGCAGAAATGCAAAGTTACGAAAGAAATCTAGATTGCAAAACTTTATTACAAAATTTTGCATTTAAATGTAAAATTTCAAAAAAACAGAACATTCATACTGCCCCTAAACGAATAAAGGTGAAACCCTTCTATCGAAGAGTTCCACCTTTATTTATATATACTAATGCGGATTAGTCGAGCTGAGCAATCTTGTTGTCAGAACCCAGCACTTCCTTAATCTTGTGCTTATAAAGCTCTGTCATCAAATCACGAGCAGGTCCACAGTATTTACGTGGGTCGAATTCGCCCGGCTTTTCAGCAAATACTTTGCGAACAGCAGCAGTAAATGCCAAGCGAGAGTCAGAGTCGATGTTAATCTTACATACTGCACTAGCAGAAGCCTTACGAAGTTGTTCCTCAGGAATACCTACTGCATCAGGCAACTTACCACCGTACTGGTTGATCATATCAACATACTCCTGTGGTACAGAAGAAGAACCGTGGAGCACGATTGGGAATCCGGGGAGCTTCTCCATGATAGCATCGAGCACGTCGAATGCCAATGGAGGAGGAACAAGCTTACCAGTCTTCGGGTCACGAGTACACTGCTCCGGAGTGAACTTATAAGCACCGTGAGAAGTACCGATAGAGATAGCCAGTGAGTCAACACCTGTCTTTGTAACGAAGTCGATAACTTCTTCAGGCTTTGTATAGTGAGATTCTGTTGCAACAACATCATCCTCTACACCTGCCAATACACCAAGTTCACCTTCAACAGTTACGTCGAACTGATGTGCATATTCTACAACCTTCTTGGTCAAAGCTACGTTCTCATCGTAAGGAAGAGAAGAACCGTCGATCATTACAGAAGAGAAACCTGCATCTACGCAGCTCTTACATGTCTCGAAAGAATCTCCGTGATCCAAGTGAACAGCAATTTCGGGATGGTTACAACCCAATTCCTTTGCGTATTCTACTGCACCCTGTGACATATAGCGAAGCAAAGTAGCGTTAGCATAGTTGCGAGCGCCCTTAGAAACCTGAAGGATTACAGGTGACTTCAAGTCTGAAGAAGCCTTGATGATAGCCTGCAACTGCTCCATGTTGTTAAAGTTGAATGCCGGAATAGCATAACCTCCATTGATGGCTTTCTTAAACATCTCGCGAGTGTTTACCAAGCCTAGTTTTTTGTAATCTACTGCCATAATTTATTTATGTTTATATGTGAATAGCCTATAGCTAAATAGGCGCTAACGAAGAGAGCCCACATGGGCACGCCTATTGCATGCAAAATTAACATTTTCTTTTTGAATAAGAAAACATGTTCCGTTTTTTTGAAGTTGATATAGGGTTAATTTAGTCTAAATGGCAAGTTTTATACTATCACAAAACTCCTCACTCCTAACTCCTAACTCATCATTCCTCACTCTTACAACTGTGTTTCAACAACTTGTAAGCATAGAGCAATACGATGATGAAACCATCGAGCGGAACGAGGAACGGAGCCACAATACTCACGTTATCGGCTATCAATCCCATCAACAAAAAGCCGCATCCACCTATCGGAGTCATCATCAATAGCGACGAAGCACTCTTGGTCAATCGCCCTAAACCGGTCAATGCGAGTGAGAATATGGTCGGAAACATGATGGCCTCGAACAGATAGTTGCCTATCAACGCCACCAAAGAGACGATACGAATATCGAGCAATACAAGCGAAAGACACGACACACTGCCCACCGCACAAATAAACAACATACGCTCCGGACGGACATATCGCATAATCCAACTGCCTAAGAACCGACCTACCATAAAGAAGGCCAGCGCACAAGTAAGTACCACTGCCGCCACGCTATCGTCCATCCACCCTTGTCCGGTGACAAAGTTGATAAAATAACTATTGATGGAAATCTCTGACACCTCGTAGGCCAAGAGAGCTATGAGCCCAAAGACGAAGACCTTATGTTGCCACAGTCCACGTATATCGCTCCACAATCCACCACCCGATGCAGGCTCCTCACCATGGTTAATTTCCGGTAGTCTCACCTTGGCAAAGACCGCTGCTATCATCAACACCAGCACACCCAGTATGGTATAAGGAACGGCTACGTCGCCACCATCAATGGAATTGCCGAATAAGAACTGCCCTACAACGAACGTAGCAAACAAACTTCCCAAGCCATTGAACGACTGCGAGAGGTTCAATCGGCTCGTAGCTGTCGACTTATCACCTAATTCCGTAACATAAGGATTAGCAGAAGTCTCTAGAAATACAAGCCCGCAACCAATGACAAACAATGCACCTAGAAAGGCATTGAACGTACCCGAAGCCGAGCCGGGAATGAACAACAAGGCACCAATACCGAAAAGCAGGAGTCCGAAAACTACTCCTTTGCGATATCCGTACTTATTGATGAAGATGCCGGCAGGTATCGCCATCAAGAAATATCCCAAATAGGTAGTCACCTGAATAAACGACGACTGAGTGATAGAGATACTGAATTCGTTTTGGAAATGCTTGTTCAGCACATCCAATATGGCGCGGGCAAAGCCCCACAAAAAGAATAAGGTCGTTATCAGAATAAACGGAACGACATACTGTTTCGCTGTCAACGAAGCACGACTACCAGTCAATAAGCCCCCTTGCTCCCCACCCTGATTTTCAAATTGCTGAATTTTCACTACTTCATATAGATTATTGGATGACACACTCCGGAGACGTCACACGATTCACCCGCCTCCATTTATTACTTATACCGACTGCATTTTCACAGTCGACAAGCAGACAAAAGAAAAGGAAATGGTATCGCTACCAATTCCCTTGATTATTTTTTTGATGGTATTACTTAGTTGCAGGGTCTATCATTTTCCAAATACCGGCTGCACAAGCTGCACCTACGAACGGACCTACAATGAAGATCCAGAGGTTAACAAGCGCCGTACCACCTTGGAACAAAGCCGGGCCGATAGAGCGTGCATTCATGGTCAACACATAAAGGATGGCAGAACCGATGATTGCACCGATGACTTGGAACAGCATATACATACCGCAATCCTTGGCATTCATTCTTCCACTGAGGTAAACACCGAGCGTAATAGCCGGATTGATGTGGCAACTGGAAATACCACCAATGGTATAAGCCATCGCTACAACAGACAAACCGGATGCCATAGCCGTACCAATAACCGTACCGGCATTAGCTACATCCGCACAATTTGAAGAACAATTCAGGCTCACAGCAACGCCGCAACCCATCAAAATCAGCACCATCGTGCCAATCATTTCTGCTAAACACTTTTTCATATAACTCTTTTTAAAAGAGGTGATTCGTTTCGTTAGACAACGCAAATATAAGTAAATTATCTTTAGGTCACAACTACTCTTTACCCTTTTTTGCATATTTTACTCCTATCGTCCTTTATTTCAGAACATTCATCGTGCCGTTTTAAGAAGAACTGTACAACATGACTACCCTTCACGTTAGCCGCTTGCCGAAGTGAAACGACGGCTGGCGGACTGCTAGAGATACGAGAGTCGAGCACCTTTAGGTACTCCCCTCACCCCAAAGCTGCTATTGGACGAATACAATTCGCCCCTACTCATCACTCATAGTTCATCACTTCTCACACTAAATCCATCTACTCGTCAACTTAAAACCATCTCCCTCTCTTTGGGAGAGAGTCAGAGTAAGGTTGCTGCAAGGGCTCGGCAGCTCTACTGCCAAGCCTATTCCGAAATGCTGAAAAGTCGAGGCAGCGATGCTGAGAAGCCGTTGCAACAGCCCCACCCCAGTCCTCCCCAAAAGGGGAGGGAGATGGTTTTAAGTGGATAAGTAGACGAGTTTTGGTTTTAGTTTGTAAGTTTTTGAGTTGATAAGTTTTTAAGTTATGGGACGGAGAAGGGCTATTTCTTTCGCCCTCCCCCTTTTGGGAACCATCGGTCATCGACCGAGTAGTCGCTTTCGGCTCAGTCGGTGCGACAGAAAACGAGGGAGATAATGGACGGGGTGGGGCTCCTGTAGGGACGCGGCATGCCGCGTCCGCGGTGGAATTTACAATCTCTTGATGCCATTCTTTTAGTATATATACGGTCTACGGACGCGACATGTCGCATCCCTACAACGTTCTATTGCGAAGGCTTATACAAAAAAGAGACGGTATACATACCATCTCTACCCAACCGGAATAAACGGTATTTCACCTTTTATTCCCCTTCCAATATACGGCGAAGCAGATAGGTAGCATTCTGATTACGCGCCACACCGGAGGTAATCTTATATGAATAAGTGACATGAGCACCCAATTCTATCTCGAAACAATAGTTATGGAATCGGTCGCTTTGCATCTTCGAGAGCTCCAAATCGTGGGTGGCTATGAGGCCGGTAACGTCGAGATGACTGATTGCCTCTAAGAACATGCGCGACCCATTGAGCTTATCGAGCGAGTTGGTACCTTTCAATATCTCGTCGAGAATAATGAGTGTAGGATGACAATCGCGACAGTATTGCAGCAATTGTTGTAAGCGTAAGAGCTCGGCATTGAAGTAAGAGATGCCGTGGGCTAGGTCGTCGGTGGTGCGCATGCTGCTGAATAGGTGAAACACAGACACCCGATAACCATCAGCAAACACAGGAATACCGTTCATGGCCAAGATATAATTGATGCCCACCGCACGCAGGAAAGTACTCTTACCCGCCATGTTGGCACCAGTGATAATATAATAATGGTGGTCTACGATGCAGAAATCGTTGCGCACGGCCTTAGCTCCAAGGAATGGATGGAACAGCCCTTGCGCCTCATATACCAGCTCTTTGGTATCGTCCAACACCTCTGCCGGACAGGCTTCGGGATGGTTATAGCTGAACGTAGCCATTGATATGCGGGCATCCATACGGCTTACCGTATCCATCCACTCGCCCATTTCATCGGCATAATCACGCTGCCACAAGGCAAAACGGCGCAAGAGGAAGAAGTCGCTCCACACCAGTCCATCGGCAAAGAAAAGCCCTAGAATGTTACCGCGACGGTCGAGTCCGCCCAATATCTGCTCCAGTTGGGCAAACGAGTCGATAGCTTCGCGTAGCATCTTACTGTCAGCTGTGTTCAACGAAGTGGCAAAAGATTCGTCTACGATGTGCCTTACCACTTTAATATAAGTACCCATCTGCTCGTGCAACCGGTCTACCACGCTCCCTACTCGCTTCAATGTGCCGGACGTAAAGAGGAACACAAGGCCGAATTGCAAGATGACCCACCATATCGGAAGATTCCAACTTGCCATACCAAACGAGGCTGCGCCGAAAGCACACAAGCAGCCGACGATGGCCAAAAACGCCAAGATACGCACCCCGTTACTCTGTGCAAAACTCGGAATACGGGTCTCGCGCATCAACGACACCACCCGCATCACCTCGTTGGTATCCAATCGTCGCTGCTGTCCGAGGGCTATAAATTCAGCTCGCCAAGCATCCTTGACGGCCAACTCAGCGATGGCTTCCGCTCCTTTCTCATCATATTCCAATTGCGATAACTGCCGAGCCAGTCGATCACTACCGCCCGATGTAACCGTACGATTCATGCGCTGGAACAACGACTCCGGCCCAAAGACGTCTAAATCGAACGTGTATTCATGACGAGCATCGACATAACGACGGCCATCATCGAATGCCGTAAAGTCGCCGTCAAGAGAAGCCTGCTCGTGCAAAAACACTTGTTGTAAATCAGTCTTACGCTGCAACAAGTCGGAATTTCGACCATCTATACGCCTCACGAGGGCATAAGCCAACAGCGACAGAGCCGAACCGACCAATAAAGGCCAGCCCCACGACACCACCGTATATAAAACAATGAAAGCCACAAACAGCACAAAGAATGCTATTTGGGCTATCACTAATGTATTTCCTTTTCTTTTAAGTTGCGCTATTTCGAGTGCCAATGATTCGGCATGGCTGCTATAATATGCTTTTAAATCCATTCGGTCGTATATGATTTACAAGTGCAAATATGCGAAAAATATTCAAGAACACAGCCTTTTAAAAGAATTTTTCCGCAATCATCACATCTTTTAGCGATCATGGAGAAGCTACTGTCTACAGAAAATGCTATCATAAACATAGAAGAATCAGGAACATTACCACTGAGTAAATAGCAACGTCTATCCCGAAATATCGACTCGCATGGAATACTCGCTCACCAAGATGGGTGAATTGCTCATGCCAAATAACTACACACTGATAGCTAGGGCGAAAACCAACTTCGCCCTAGTAATAACCTACTGATGCAAATTCTAATATATATAGTGGTAGAACTGGGGAAATAGGATTTTTCCTATCACATTGTAGGGAAACAATCTTGAAGAGCGGGGAAAAATACCGTATCTTTGCGACAGAAACAAGATTAAAAAGCAAAATTCGTCATGAAGAGATTTACGATATTAGCAATGAGCACCGTTATAATGGCAAGTAGCTGTGACACCTATACAGGAACCGGCGCTTATACCGGCGCCACATTGGGATCGATACTGGGTTCTGCCGTTGGTGGAATAAGCGATGGACCACGCGGTTCGGACTTAGGAACCATCGTAGGAATGGTGGGTGGTGCCGTGATAGGAGGCGCTATCGGCAACGCGGCCGACCAACGTGCACAAGAACGTGTCTATTCTGACGCTCCAGTGCGCCACGACCGCTACGAGCGAGTGCGCGATAAGATACGCAACCGCGACTATCAAGGCACTGACGATTATCCATATTCCGACACATCGGACAACAGTGGATTTGATCAAACCAACAGTGGTGACGACAGAATCTATGACTTCGACGGTACGGATTATACAGGAAACTACAGCGCTCAACAACCTACTACCAACATGCCACTATCTTCTAGCGTAGAAGAATTGGCCAATGGATATAAGTACAGTCCCACGATAGAGATTAGTAATGCCCGATTTGTAGATGCCAATCAAGACAATAAGATTAGTCGAGGTGAAATTTGCAAAGTCATCTTTGAGGTTTACAACCGTGGTAAAGAAACTATATCAGACGTTCAACCGATGGTGGTGGAGGCCGACGGAAACCGACATCTCTACGTTTCGCCTAGCATCCATATCGAGAAAATACTCCCCGGAAAGGGCATAAGATATACAGCCGTAGTGAAAGCTGATAACAAGTTGAAAGCAGGAACGGCCAAAATCTGTATCTCGGTGGTACAGGGTAACAAAGCTATCTCAAAAGTAAGCGAATTTAATATTCCCACACAGAAATAATGATAGCTTTGTCTTAAAAACATTGGAAAGAGTACATAAGCGTACAATTCCATATATTTGTCGACAGATACTCAGCTGATTCTTACTAAAGAGTCACAGCCATAACGGTGAAGGCGGGGTTTCTGTCGACATTTTTATTGCTAGTTCCAACTCTTTAAAGGCTGTTTGATGGCACAAAAAAAGAGTAGAGTTTTTTGCTCTACTCTAAGAATTTATTGAATATATTCTTCCAACTATTAGTCTTGGGAGCTTGCTTAGAGGGAGCATATTGCACCTTCTGCTTACGCCGTACAGGTTTGACAGCCTTAGCTTTCTGGGGAAGTTTCTTGGCTTCTTGGGCAGCATCTTCAACCCAATCGCTCACAAAACTAGAGCCACTTTCAGCAACTCCGAAATCTAAACTCGGCATATACACCTCTTCATCGGGCTTGTAAGGAATAGCAGGAGCCTCAGCATACACTTCAACAACAACGCCGGTCACTCCTTGGGCAAGCATTCCCAGCTCTTTGGCTGCTGCCCATGATAGGTCAATAACACGGCCGCGACCATATGGGCCACGATCGGTAACTCGTACAATGACCGTTTTGTCGTTGCTAAGGTTTCTCACCTTCAGCAACGTACCGAACGGATAAGTACGGTGAGCACACGTAAGGCTATCATGATGTAGCCTCTCTCCACTACTCGTACGGGTTCCTGTAGCCTTCTTGGAGTAGTAGGATGCCTTCCCGGTTTGCTGTGCAAACATCGTGGTAAAGGCACATAACCATATTAAAAGGATTACGCTTCTTCGATATTCCACTCGTTATATATTAAGTTATTAAAAGGAGTTAGCAGGAGTTAAGGCTATCTTCGACAGCCTCGGAGTTAAAAGCCATTTGTTTTTTTTGCCTCATCTATAGACATTTGACCTAACTCCCAATGAGCAACGCGAGCCTAACTCTCATTAACTCCTACTAACACCACATGCTATCACACAACACCTTGCGCCATCATAGCTTTGGCTACTTTCATGAATCCAGCAATGTTAGCTCCTTTCACGTAATTCATATAGCCGTCGGCCTGCTTACCATAGAGCGTACACTGGTCGTGTATAGAGTGCATGATACGATGTAATTGTGCATCTACTTCTTCTTCCGGCCATGATAGGCGCATACTATTTTGCGTCATTTCAAGTCCCGATGTGGCCACACCACCGGCGTTTACGGCCTTTCCGGGAGCAAATAGTTGTCGCGCTTGGATAAACTTTTCCACCGCCTCGGCAGTGCATCCCATATTCGATACCTCTGCCACACAGAGCGGTTTATGAGCTAATATGCGGTCGGCATCTTCTCCATTAAGTTCATTTTGGGTAGCGCATGGCAGATAAATATCGGCTTTTTGCTCCCAAGGTTTGCGTCCTTCGAAGAACCGACCACTCTCAAATTCATCGGCATAGGGCTGACATACGTCGTTGCCACAGGCTCTTAGCTCAAGCATATAAGCTATCTTCTCGTCGCAAATACCGTCCGGATCATAGATATATCCATCCGGTCCGCTAATCGTTATGACCTTTGCACCGAGTTGAGTAGCCTTCTTAGCAGCTCCCCAAGCCACGTTTCCAAAACCCGAAATAGCCACAGTCTTGCCCTTGATGTCTATATCGTGGATCTGCAACATTTGATTGACGAAGTATAAAGCACCAAATCCAGTTGCCTCAGGACGAATACGCGAGCCGCCCCACTCAACGCCTTTACCGGTCAACACACCTTCCCAACGATGCGTCAGCTTCTTATATGTGCCGAAGAGATAGCCTATCTCGCGGGCTCCAACACCTATATCGCCGGCGGGAACATCCTCGTCCGGGCCGATATAATGATAGAGTTCTTGCATGAAAGATTGGCAGAATCGCATCACTTCGGCATCACTCTTACCACGTATGGAGAAGTCACTTCCGCCTTTACCGCCACCCATTGGCAACGTGGTGAGCGCATTCTTGAATGTCTGTTCAAACCCTAAGAACTTCAAAATCGACAGGTTTACCGACGGATGGAAGCGCAGTCCACCCTTATAAGGACCTATGGCACTGTTGAATTGCACGCGGTAGCCCAAGTTCACATGAACCTCTCCACGGTCGTCAACCCATGGTACACGAAACGTAATGATGCGCTCCGGCTCCACCAAACGTTCCATAATCTTCATGCGATCAAACTCCGGATGCTTGTTATACACGTCTTCAATAGACATAAGGACTTCACTTACTGCTTGCAAATACTCCTTTTCACCCGGATGCCTTCGCTCCAAATCATTCAAGATTTTACTTACTTCCATAACTAGTATCGATTAAAAGGGCAGGCGAACCAACACCCTTGGTTATGTTGCAAATATAGAGTTTTTATACATAAGTGCCAAATCACAATGTCAAAAAAGATTTAAAACAATAATAAAGTTTATGGCAATATATCCTATTTTTTTCTGTTTGCTCTTAGTGGATTTTTTATTCTGCTGTGTTATAATAACAAAACTTATAAGAAAAACGCCTATGAGAATATGACCAGAGAAACAATCTATGCACGCCATGCAATAAGGGCGATGCACCAATATGCCATTAAAGACTTTATTAATTCTAACTATAAAACCTATGAATCGTTATTTATCTAAATGTCGGAAGAGCTCACCTTCTTCTTATTTACATCCGATGAGACTCCTACTCTTCCTTTTCTTACTCTTATCAACACCACAAACTTTTGCCCAAAACAAAAGCCTTGAGATTCCTACCAAAACCCTTTCTGTGGGTAAACTATTTGCTCAAATCGAACATTCCACAGGATTTTTGCTCGTCTACAGCGATAAAGACGTCGATGTAAACGCCAAGATTACGTTTACACAAACCAAGGGCAACCTGAAATATTTCCTTTCTCACCTCGCCTCTGAACTTCATCTCAATTATGATATTACACAAAATAAATATGTAGTATTTAGAAAGAAGGCTGTCGAAACACACCAACAAAGTACTAAAGGAAGTAAACTTACCGGACATATCACAGATGAAAAAGGGGAACCACTCATCGGTGCTACCATCATACAGAAAGGTACACAGAACAAAACAATTACCGATATGGATGGTAACTTTGAAATCGATGCCCCCAAAGGAAGCACATTGCTCGTCTCATATATAGGTGCCAAGGATAAAGAAATCAAAGCTAGCGAAAGTATGCAGATAACAATGACCGACGATATAGAGGCCCTCGATGAAGTCGTCGTCATCGGTTATGGCACCGTAAAAAAAGCAGATTTGGCCGGTTCTATCGCTGTGCTCGACAGCAAATCGTACAGAGATCAGCCCATTGTCAATGCCACAGATGCGTTACAAGGTCGTGTTGCTGGTGTTTCGGTTACCAATAGTGGCGCTCCCGGAGGCACTATCAAAGTCAGGGTACGCGGTGCCAGTTCCATTAATCGTAGCAACGACCCGCTATATGTAGTCGATGGTATCGTGAGAGAGAGTGGTGTTGCCGGTCTAGATCCGGAAGATATACAGTCCATGCAAGTCCTCAAAGATGCTTCGGCAACAGCCATTTACGGTTCAAGAGGCTCCAATGGTGTCATCTTAATCACAACTAAAACCGGTAAAGCCAACCAACAACTCATCACTTTCGATGCCAAACTGGGTGTCAGCAATGTGGCAAAACGTTACGATACACTTAGTCCTTATGAGTTCGCAGTGGCTTACAACGAAGCTCATCCCAATACTTTCGACAGCAACCAGCTATCTTCTTTCCAAAACGGAACAACTGGAACCGACTGGCAAGATGCAGTCTTCAAGACCGGTATCACCCAAGATTACAAAGTAGCATTGTCTAATGGCAACGATAAGACACAATATTATGTCTCTGCCAACTATATAGGTCAGACAGGCACCGTCATCGAAAACAACTACAATCGCTACCAGTTCAGAGCCAATATGACTTCCGACGTATCGAAGTGGCTAAGTCTTACCACCGACATCAACTTCTCTCACAGTGCTGATAAGAGCCATAACTTCACCGCATCTAAAAACAATGTGCTGTGGGCTATGCTCAACTACTCTCCCGTAACAGACATATACGATGCCAACGGAGGCTACAATCCCGACCGTTATTGCGCTATTACAGAGTATAATCCTGTTGCAACTTTGAAGGAAAGTAGGTCGCAAAATCGTCGCGACATTCTCAATGCGCGAGTAGATTTAAAGTTTACCATCCTGCCAAACCTTACGTTCACCTCTACTAATGGAGTAGACTACAACGACTATAAATATTATTATTTCAACTCAAAGAAGATTTCCGTCAACATCAATAACGGTATGTCGAATGCCGATACCCAACGAATGGCATTACAAACCACCAACAACATGACTTATCATGGGCAATGGGGACTGCATTCTCTCACAGCTACCGGTGTCTTTGAATCTTCATTCTCCAAAACCAGATTCATGAAAATTTCAGGCGATAATCTCTTAACAGAGAGCGTAGGTTGGTGGAATTCTACACTAGCCAAAAGTCGTCAAGACAACAACAGTTACTCTTCGTGGTCGCTTCTTTCTTATGTGAGCCGTTTGATGTACAACTACAACGATCGCTACTTGGTCACCGGAACATTCCGTGCCGACGGTTCTTCCAAGTTCTCTAATCAGAAATGGGGCTATTTTCCATCTCTTGCTTTGGCTTGGCAACTTGGTAATGAGAATTTCATGCAACACCAGAACGTTATCCAGAATGCCAAACTACGACTCAGTTATGGTATCGTAGGTAGTCAGGCTATTGATCCGTACGAGACATTAGGCTTAATGTCTCAAACCACTATCGCTTTTGGTGGCGACTCCAAGTACACCGGTTACTGGACTGGAACCAATGTTCCTACGCCCGACTTGACTTGGGAGAAAACTCATCAATTCAACGCTGGTCTTGACTTCGGTATCCTTGATAGTCGCATAAGATTCACATTCGATTACTTTGTAAAGTTTACGAAAGATGGATTGCTACGCAAGAACATGCCCAACTACGACGGTGGAGGTTCTTACTGGGTCAATGCATGCGAGGTAACCAACCGTGGTTTGGACTTTACTATTGATGCCGATATCCTCAGATCGAAAGATTTCTCATGGAATTCAGCCTTTACAGGCACCTTCTTGAAGAATAAGGTCACTTCATTAGACAACATCCCATTCATCGCCGGAAACACTCCAGCCTATGGTTTGGTCGGAGCTGTATCGCGCGTAAAGGTAGGTTACCCCATCGGTTCGTTTTTCCTTTACGACTGGACAGGCATCGATGCAAATGGACATGATACGTATGCCGACTATGATAACAGCGGTACGCTCTCCGAAGGCGACAAAATTGTGACCGGCAAAGCTACTCCCGACTTCAGTTTCGGATGGAACAACATCGTCACGTGGCGCAACTGGACTCTCAGCGCGTTCTTCACCGGAGCCATTGGTGTACAGCGCCTAAACCTCATTCGCTATACGGCAGCCTCCTTCAATGGCAACTCTAAATTCATCACTCTGCGTGATGCCTACTACAACTCATTTGGAAAGAGCGCTAACCCCATATACCCATCAGTCACAGTCACCGACAACGACTACGAGGCAGCATCTACTAAATGGCTGGAGAACGCCGATTATCTCAGGTTGGACAATCTATCTCTGTCGTACGCCCTACCCAAGAAGGTGCTTCGTTTTGCCGATGCCACCCTCTCATTAAGCGTTCAAAACCTGTTTACCATTACCAAATATAAAGGTATGGATCCTGCCGGTGTCTCATTCATGAGTTCTGAATTGGGCAGCACCGACCTCAATGATGGTATCGATATGGGTGCTTACCCCTTATCAAGAACCGTAACATTTGGATTGAAAGTTAACTTCTAATAGACACAGACAATATGAAAAAGACTTATATTATAGCCGGATTAAGTGCCTGCTTGGCACTGATGACTTCATGCCAAAACTTCCTTGACGAAGATCCTAAGGGTAGGTTGACTGCCGATACATTCTTTTCTACCCAAGAAGAACTAGACATGGGCACCTACGCTTTGTACCGCCAAGTAATGAATTCTCAAAACAACACCAACCCATTAATCATTGCTTGGCAAGGCGACGACATCACTACACACCCCGGAAGCAACAAGCAAGCGTATGCTGATGTAGATGCTTTCCACCCCACAGACGGCAATAAAGGCGCTGCAGCTGTATGGAATTCGGGATATAAAGTGATTAAGGCTGCCAACTATCTCATCAACAATGCAGAGAAAACTCCGACTACTCAAGAGGAAGTAAACATTGCTATCGGACAAGCAAAGTTTTGGCGTGCCGTGAGCTACTTCAAACTTGTAAGAGTATTTGGCCCCGTTCCTATGAACCTAAGCGGTGAAGTTGACTATTCGCGTCCTCTTGCTTCGGTCGAAGAAATATATAATCAAATTGTCGCAGACTTGAAAGATTGTGTCGAGATATTGCCCACCTCTTACGCCAAAGCACCCCGGAAGATGAATGGAGCCAATATCTATATCACCAAGCAAGCAGCACAATCTGTACTCGCAGCAGTCTATATGGGAATGGCAGGATGGCCCCTTAACAAGACCGAATATTACAAAGAAGCGGCCGCCAGTGCAAAAGCAGTCATCGACGGAGTAAAAGCCGGCAAGTATGAATACATGCTTGAGCCTAGCTACAACATGGTCTATGCTCCCAGCCACAACTATACCAACGAGACCATCGTAGGTATCAACTACAATGGCTCGTATGTTTGGGACGAAGATTCCGAGATGGCTGTCAGCGATTTGTTTGAATCTCTCGGTGGATGGGGCGATGGTTGGAGCGAATACAAGTTCTGGAAAGACTTCCCCGCAGGCGCTCGTAAAGACGCCACCATTAGTCCGAAAATAGTTAAAAATAACGGGCGAAACGGCGAAACAGAACTGATAGACTGGTGGGAAGTAGAGGAGAAGCACCCCATGTACTGCAATCTACTCACTGGAACCGGCTTCACCGACTATGACTATACAAAACCAGCAGGTGGCAAAAGCACCAATAGCCATCGCCATCGCTTGGTTCGTTACGCTGAAGTATTGCTGTGGTATGCCGAATCACAAGCCCGTTCAGAGGGTACTCCCAACGCTTTAGCTTACGACTGTATCAACCAAGTTAGGCATAGAGCAGGTCTGGAGAATCTCCCAACAGGCATGTCAGGAAACGAGTTTGCCGAAGCTTGTGTGAAGGAGCATGGTTGGGAAATTGCTGGATATTGGCCTGCTTTGGTTTGCCGACGTCAAGACTTGTTCCGTCTCAACCGCTTGGAATCGCTCTTCAACTATCGCAAGAAGAATGCTCCTATCGAAATTACAACAGGTGTAATGGAAAAAGAAAACGTCCTCATTCCTGATAATGTGACATGGAATGGAGACAAGAGCATCTACCTACCTTACCCTGCCGACGATGCCTCTTTGAACTCAAATATACGACGTTAAGGTTATATTAGACACGAGAGATGGCGTGGTGACACGCTGTCTCTCTTTTTTTGTGTTTACTGCCTAGGCTAGGCAACATTTCTGTCTCAACTTGGCAGTAATGCTGCATGGCCCATTCAACATTACTGCAAGAGCCTTGCAGCAATTTAAGAAGATGGACACTTGAGATAACTCATGACTCATTTAAATACTCAAAGTATCAATTATCTCATGTCGCTAAGGTAAACTATATTCGTCTAAAACACCCAATCTACCCACAAAAGAGTAAATTATAGCAAATTAGATACATTTTCTAGCTCTTTTGTTTAGTGGTTTTCTTATATTTGCTTGTCTATATCATAAAAACAGGAACAAATGGATGAACGCATCAATCAATATTTGGAAGGAACTCTCAATAGCCAAGATACCGAACAGCTATTACAAGATGCACAGTCGTCGACAACATTAAAGGCCGAACTAACCCGTGCTATCAATATGAAAGCACTGATATCTCTCCACCCCGATCTCACCAATGAGGAAGCCGGCAGAGAAAGTCTACTACAGAGACAGAAGGCTCAAAAAAGAGATACCATGAAATTGCTGGCTCGACAACTGCTTCGCTACGCAGCCATATTGATACTTGGCATCATCGGTACAGCCGCTATCTTCAAATACCACATAGGTTCTCAGCAACCCATAGCTTATCAGAAACTAAATGTACCGGAGGGACAACGGGCACAGATTACACTTCCCGACGGCACCTCGGTATGGGTCAACTCCGGTTCTACTATCACTTATCCATCGACCTTTGGGGACGAACGAACCGTCTTGCTGCATGGCGAAGCTTACTTCGATGTAGCCAAAGACGAGAGTCATCCATTCATTGTTCAAGCAGGCAATAGACAGGTAAAAGCGCTTGGTACGGAATTCAACGTGCGTTGCTATACCCCCACTACACTAGACGTATCCCTCTATGAAGGCTCGGTCAGAGTCTATCAACCTAGCAAGGAAGCTCAAGGAACAATACTAACGCCCCATCAGCAACTCATTATAGCCGGCAACCAACAAAAGATTCTAGCCGTAGACCAAGACGATATACTATGGCGCGATGGCATCATCTCGTTTAAGTCGGCCAGCATGCAAGAAGTGGCCGAACGCCTACACCAGTATTACCATGTCGACATCATCATCAAAAACGACGATATTGCCAAACAAGAATACACAGGAAAATTCCGTCTACACGATGGTGTTACGTCGATTCTACAGCTTATTTCGAAGGTATATCCGTTCCATATCAGCCACAATGCCGAGAAAAACGAAATCATATTATACTAATACATACGCATGATAAAAATTCTATCAACCCTTTTATTACCCCTACTCGTCACAACTTCAGCACTAGCCGCAGACATACTTGTAGAGGCAGAGAGCTTTGAAGTAAAAGGCGGATGGGCGGTCGACCAACAGTTTATGGACCAAATGGGGTCGCCTTATCTCATCGCCCACGGCATGGGAGTGCCTGTTGCCGACGCATCAACCCACATCACCGTGCCACACGATGGCACATACTATGCATTCGTTAGAACCTATAACTGGACATCACCGTGGCATCATGGGCAGGGTGCAGGGGCTTTCTCGCTATGGATTAATGGTAAGAGATTGTCGCCAACACTTGGAAATATCGGCACACAATGGATGTGGCAAAAGGCCGGTAAGGTGACTCTGAAAAAAGGAAAAGCAACGCTCCGACTAAAAGACCTAACTGGATTTGACGGTCGCTGTGATGCCATTTATCTCACAACTGGCAACAACTTACCGTCCGATGATTCGCTAGCATTAGCCAATATGCGCCAACGACTGCTCCAACTACCTAGCGTTGCCTCTTCGGCAGGAACATTCGATTTTGTTGTTGTAGGTGGTGGTGTGGCCGGAATCAGCGCGGCTGTATCAGCAGCCCGACTAGGAATGCGAGTAGCTTTGGTGCAAGATCGCCCCATCTTGGGTGGCAATAACAGTTCAGAAGTACGAGTCCATCTAGGTGGAAGAATCGAAACAGGAAAGTTTCCAAACCTCGGTGGACTCCAAAAAGAGTTTGGCCCAACGGAAGAGGGCAATGCCATGCCAGCCGAAAACTATGCCGACCACAAGAAGATGGACATCGTTCAGCGTGAACCAAACATTTCTCTTTTTACCAATTACCACGTGAACAAGGTGCAGATGGAAGGTAATAAAATAGCCTGTGTCATAGCCCTAAACACACAGACATCGCAACCACTGATCTTCAAGGCGCCACTGTTTGCCGACTGTACGGGCGATGCTACAGTGGGATATTTAGCCGGAGCCGACTATAAGATGGGACGTGAAGCCTACAATGAGTTCGAAGAGCCATTAGCACCGAAGCAGGCCGACGAGATGACCATGGGGGCTTCGGTACAATGGTATGCCCAACCAACGAAGAAAACCAATACATTCCGCCCATTCAACTATGGTATCTCATTCACCGAAGAGAGTTGTGAACCCATCAAAAAGGGCGAATGGACATGGGAGACAGGGCTCAACAAAAATCAGATAACCGACTTTGAACGAATCAGAGACTACGGTCTGATGGTGGTATATTCTAACTGGAGCTACCTGAAAAACCAATATTCAAAGAGAAAAAAGTTTGAGAAAGAACAGTTGGGATGGGTGGCTTATGTTGCCGGAAAACGCGAGTCGCGTCGTCTACTAGGCGACTATGTACTGAGTGAACAAGATCTTATAAAACATGTTTCGCACGAAGATGCATCGTTCACCACCACGTGGAGTATTGATTTGCATTATCCCGACTCACTCAACGGCATTTATTTCCCCGGCAATGAGTATAAAGCCATATCGAAACAAAAGGTAATTTATCCTTATGGCGTACCTTATCGATGCCTATATTCTAGAAATATTGACAATCTCTTTATGGCTGGTCGCGACATCAGCGTGACACATATAGCCCTCGGTTCGGTTCGTGTCATGCGCACAACGGGCATGATGGGCGAGGTTGTAGGAATGGCAGCATCGCTCTGCAAACAGCATCAAGCACTTCCACGCGACATTTATACACGGTATCTCAGTCTCCTAAAGCAGCTTATGAAGAAAGGGATAGGAGGTCAAGGACTCCCCAATAATCAGCAATACAATGAGGGTGGCATCTTAAGTAAGCCGCCTACCGTACAATAAATATACTAACATGAAACAGTTTCTATTTTATCTCGGTCTCTTTTACTGCCTTGGTCTCAATGCACAGACGCTACTGCCATTGCCCGTACAGCAACAAATAGGTAATGGAACTTTTGCAGTCGATAGACATTACAAGATAGTGAGCAACTTAAAAGGTAAGGACTCGAAGTACATTAAAGAACAGGTGGCAATGTTGATGGGCACGCCCAAACAGACAACACAAGCACAACCAAAAGGCGTCATTGTACTTCGGCTCACCCAAGGAGCCTTTCGCGCCGAAGGATATAAACTGAATGTGGGGCTCGATACAATTCGGATAGAGGCTTCCACAGCATCCGGTATATTCTATGCAATACAGACTTTACGCCAAATGGAGCAGCAGAAGCATATTCCATGTACCGAGATAACCGACAGCCCGCGCTTTGCTCATCGCGGATTCATGCTTGATACATCGCGCCATTTTTGGTCAAAAGACTTCATCAAGAAACAGATTGACGCTCTAGCCTACTTCAAATTGAACACCTTACATCTGCATCTTACCGATTGCGAAGGGTGGCGAATGCAGATTAAGAAGTATCCACAACTCACCGACGGGGCGGCTTATCGCACGCAATGCAGTCGCGACCAGTGGATAGACGAAGGACGTAAGTTTTGTAAAAAAGACACACCGGGGGCTTACGGAGGCTATTATACACAAAAAGATTTAAAAGAAATCGTAGCGTATGCACGCAGTCGATACATCAATATCGTCCCTGAAATCGAGATGCCCGGCCATAGCTACGAGGTGATGCAGGTGTTTAAAGACCTGTCTTGTACCGGACAAGGTGATGGGTTCGACCTTTGTGTGGGCAATGGGCATACGTTTAAGTTCCTTACCGACATCTTACAAGAGGTGATGCGTGTCTTCCCTTCAAAAGTAATCCATATCGGTGGCGATGAAGCGACGATGCGTTATTGGAAGAAATGTCCCAAATGTATCGGACTATACAATCGTATGAACATGAACGATACGGCACAGATACAAGGCTATCTCATCAGTAGAATCGACAGTTTCCTTACGGCTCACGGTCGCAGAATGATAGGTTGGGACGAAATTCTCGATGGTACTACACTTTCGCCACAAACACTTGTCATGTCATGGCGTGGCGAAAAAGGTGGCATCAAAGCCTCCAAAATGGGACATCATGTTGTGATATGTCCATCTAAATACTACTATCTAGACCATTATCAAGATAAGCCTGAAACACAGCCAAAGGCTCTTGGCGGTTATTCACCTTTGGAAAAGGTCTATTCTTACGACCCTATTCCTGCCGAACTAAAAGGAAGCAACGTAGAGAAATACATTGATGGAATACAAGGAAACCTATGGGCGGAATATATAGAAACACCCTCTCACGTTGAATACATGATGTATCCACGTCTCTTAGCCATTGCCGAAACAGCTTGGGGAACCAAGTCATCCTATACCGACTTTAGGAAACGCGTGCTCCATATCGAATCCTATCTGCGAAGCAAGGGTTACAATTGCTTCGACATAAACCATGAAACTAATACTTACAAAGCAGAAATAACAAAATGAAAAAGATTTTATTTACCCTTTTAGTGGTACTGATGAGCCTCAACGTTCAGGCTCGTAAGGATGTTGAGATTACCGTATTGCAATGGAATATATGGCAGGAAGGCACGGTGGTACCGGGCGGTTACGATGCCATCGTCAACGAGTTGTGCCGTCTGAAACCCGACTTCGTCACGCTGAGTGAAGTGCGTAACTACCATAACGTAAACTTTACGCGCCGACTCGTCAACGATTTGAAGGCCAAAGGACTAACCTATTATTCTTTCCGCACAGACGATTCTGGCCTTTTGAGTCGCTATCCTATCCTTGATTCTGTTTACGTTTCAACCCTCAACAAGGATCATGGGAGCATCTATAAACTCACAGCCGAGGTGCAAGGGCGCAAGGTCAGCGTCTATACAGGACATTTAGACTACCTTGATTGTGCTTATTACAATGTTTACGGATACGATGGTTGCACATGGAAGGAGTGCGAACGACCACAGTCGGTGGCCGAACTTTTGAAGTTGAACGACCTCTCTTGGCGTGACAATGAGGTACAGACGTTTATCAACGAGGCTCGCCATGACATCAAAGCAGGTCATTGTGTAGTCTTCGGAGGCGACTTCAACGAACCGTCTCATTTGGATTGGACTGCCCAAACCAAAGACCTTTACGACCATCATGGCATGATCGTACCTTGGACCGTGTCTACCATGCTCTACAAAAACGGCTTCCGAGATGCCTATCGCGAGGTTTATCCCAGTGCCATCACGCATCCCGGCTTCACTTATCCAAGCTATAATCCGGCTGTAAAGATGGAACAATTAACGTGGGCACCAAAGGCCGACGAGCGCGAACGCATCGACTTCATCTACTATAAAGGTAAAGGTGTGACGCCCATATCGGCTCAGATATTCGGTCCCGACATGTCTGCCTACCGCTCAACAGCTCTCAAGGAAGATACCAAAGACTCTTTTGTGCTTCCCACAGGACTATGGCCCACCGACCATAAAGGCGTATTGGTGAAATTCAAAATCCGTTGACTACCAAGTTATGAAATCTGAGTAAGACATTCAAACTAAGGCACGAGGCTACCATTCTAAGGCATCATATACAGGAACGCCAACAAAGGAATGCAGTTTTTGAGTTCTTCTCGTAGCTTCTTATAAGCAATGCTCATCTGCACTTCCACCGTATTTACCGACACACCTAACTCCTGTGCGATGGCTTTTTGCTTCGTGCCTTTGAGCTTACTCATGATAAATATCTGCCTACATTTATCCGGTAGATGGTTAATGGCATTTTCCAACATCGTCTCTATAGACTCGTCCGAGAAGTTCATATCCAACTGTTCCAACGAGTCATACATGAGTTGCATCTCCAGTCGTTGCGTTTCGTAATACTTGGAATAAGCTTCCGACACCGTCAATCGTTCGCGCAAATGATTCAAGCAAGCATGCTTGACCGATATAAACAGATAACTTGTGATGTTTATATCCTTATTAAACAAGTCTTCACGTTCGTATATTCTCGCGAAAACATCCTGCACTATATCCTCCGCATCGGCTTCACGCTTCACATAGACAAGTGCGAAGTTCTTCACACGAGCATACCATGTGATATAAAGTCTTTCAAAATCGGTCATTATATCCGTGTAGATGAGGGATTAAGCACAGCATTATCATACTACAATCCGTATTGTATTATTGACAGCAAAAGTAAGTAAAAAAACTGAAATTCACAAGCCTAACCAAGCCAATAAGATACTAGAAAATCGCCATACAAACGTAAGGGCATAAAAAAAGGGGCTCCGCTGAGTCCCAACCTTTGTTAACCTTAAATCTAATACCATGAAAAACACGATGCAAAGATAATATGAAAACAAATTGCTTCCAAATATTTTGTGATAAAAGGTCTGTTTCTTTAGTTTTTTATTGTCTTCAAAAGGCTTATTAACAGTTACTTACCTCAACACCACTCCCTCTTGTTTCTTACCGTCCATGAGAATGCGTAGCGGATGGCCGAAGCGTACATGGCGTACATACGGCGTCTCTTCCACGGCAGGCAAGCTATCCAATAACTCCTTCCGAATGAGTCCGCCATCCTCTGTATTCATATCTATGGTAAAATAGCCTACGCCGAAACTTGTCAGATTTTGGAAGAAATGGGTACCCTGACTAGGATCTACCCGATAATCTTTGAGCGCCACTTCCACAATAACACGGGCTGCACTGATATGCGGCCACTTCACCGGTACGCCTAGATAGTGGTCGCTTGAACCCCACCTACCGGGTCCTACAAGGATGTAGTTCTTCCCTTCTGTCAGGAACTTGCGGTTGATTCGCTCTATATCGTCGGCCACATAATAATTGTTCATGGCCGAGAACGTGTCGTCGTACTTCACGTATACCACGTCGACAACATCTTCCGAAATACCATGTCCCAACGAGTGATGCGAGCGCAACAGGCATTCCTCATCGGTAATACCACACACATCCTCATCCAACATTTGCTTGGCGTCGACGATTGGACGTACCTGTAACAGGTTGAATTCGGCAGCATTATCTTCCGAGATATTGCAGGCGAACTCTATTTCTACCGGCCTTCGCATGGCTTCAGAGCCATACTTCATCGACATTTGCATCACTTCGGCAAACGGAATCACTCCTTGTTGCAATACACCGGCAAACGAAATGATTTTTCGTCCACCCTCATATAGCCCGTCACGTATCACTTGATCGTAGGGATCAAAGGTCGATGCTATCAGGTAAAGCGAGCCATCTTTGTCGGCTTCTTTCACTTTCCGACGACTGATATTGAACCCATCGTCTACATTGAAGTCGTCGCTTACGTGCGCCATATCAAGTGCATAGAACTGCGTCTGCGTCTCACGCAGGGCTATTTCCAATTCACTCATCTGCAACACTTGGTCGGGATGATAAGGAGATACACGTAAAGTCTGCCCTCCATCCACGATATACTTACCCAGTCCGAGAGCCAAAGAGGCGATTCCTTCTTCGGCCGTTTCGTCGCCAATGGGATAATAATTGAGCGAACGCAGCACTCCACTGATATTCGGATAATAGTGAGTACCGTATTGTTTTCCCACTACTTCCTGTAATATCACGGCCATCTTCTCTTGGTCTATCACGTTGCTGGTGGCCGTCATGTACGCTTTAGAATCGCGATAGTACACAGATGCATACACACTCTTGATGGCTGCGGCCAACATATGCAGCATGGCATACTTGTCATCCAAGTAAGGTATCATGTAAGTACTGTAGATTCCGGCAAATGGTTGATAGTGACTATCCTCCAACAACGAACTCGAACGAATAGCAATAGGGCGTTTCGTAGCCTCGAAGAATGTGAAGAAATCGACTATCAACGAGTCGGGCAACTGCGCTCGCAAGAAGTGTTGAAGTATCACTTCGTCCGTTGCATCGCTCAAAGCTATTTGGTATAGGTTGTTCTGCTCCATGAATTGGTCGAACACATCGGTGCACAATACTACCGTCTTGGGTATCTGTACCTTTATATTCTCGTAGGCATTAAACTCCGGATGCATCTTCACAACATTGTCCAAGAATGCAAGTCCGCGCCCTTTACCACCCAACGAACCTTCACCGATACGTGCGAAATGGGCGTAACGGTCGAACTTCATACGGTCGAACACGGCTACCACACCGATGTTCTTCATGTGTCGATACTGCACAATGGCGTCGAATATAATCTGACGGTGTGCTTCTACATCCTGCAACTCGTGCCAAGTGATATTCTTAAGGAACGCCGATACCGGGAAAATGGCACGCGCCGAGAGCCAACGACTCATGTGATTGCGACTCACATGGTAGAGCATGGAGTCATCGGGAATCTTGAAAATGTTGTCTTGCAGTTCCTTGAGCGAGCTCACACGCATCACTTCTTCATGTGTCTTCGGGTTACGGAAGATGAAATCTCCAAATCCCATGTGCTCTTCCATCAAATGACGGAGGTCTATACTCATCTTCTTCGAATTCTTATCTACAAAGTGGAAGCCTGCAGCCTCAGCCATTTGGCGGTTTGCCGACTCCGAACTCTCCATGATAAGCGGCACATACTCGTTACGGCTTCTGATTTCTCTCAACAATGAGAGACCAGCCTCGCCATCCTTCACACCGCCTCGTGGGAAACGAACGTCGCTGATAACGCCCAACGTATTGTCCTTATATTTTTCATACATGGCCAACGCTTCTTCGTAAGTTCGTGCCAATACCACCTTCGGACGACCTCGCATACGCAACGTAGCCGTGTGTTTGTTCAACGCTTCGGTAGAGAACCGCTGGCTCTGCAACAATATATAATTGTAGAGATTGGGCAAAATAGACGAATAGAAACGGATACTGTCTTCCACCAAGAGAATCATCTGCACCCCACCCTCGCGTATATCGTGCTCTATGTTCATCTTGTCTTCTATCAATTTGATGATAGAAAGGATGAGATTGGTATTGCCCAACCAGCAAAACACATAATCAAAGATACTCAAATCTTCATTCTGCATGCGACGGGTAATACCGTGAGAGAAAGGCGTCAGTACGATACAATGAATGGCGGGGAATTCATCTTTGATGGCATGAGCCACGGTGAAAGCATCATTATCGGCGTTACCCGGCATACAGATCACCAAGTCTATGTTCGTTGTCTGTAGCACTTTTGAAGCTTCTTCTATCGTACTCACCTGCGTAAACGTAGGCGGATAACGTAATCCCAACTGCATATACTCATTGTATATCTTCTCTTCTACGCGTCCATCGTCCTCCAACATGAACGCATCATAGGGATTGGCCACAATGAGAACATTATAAATACGACGCATCATCAGGTTGACAAACGTCACATCTTTGAGATAAAACTTATTCAGAAACTTCTTTTGCTCGGTATCTCCGCTCATAATTGTTACTTTAGTCATAGGCAAAGATAACGTAAATAGAAGATAATAACGAAATTTACAGGCAATTTATATGAAAGCTTTGCTGGCTTCTCTTTTTATTGTAGTTTTGCATTCCGAAGTTCAAAACAGTTTCATCATGCAACGTATCTTACTATTTATAAGCTGTCTGATAATGATATCCAACCTCCCATCTTTTGCACAACAAAAGAATATCACTACTGAATATAATTTCAAGAAAGAAGCCGATTTGTTCTTGCAACAGATGCCTGAAGGACTACAAGTAAAACAAACAGCAGCTATTCGTAAAGCCATAGAAGGCAATACTGCCCCACTTGCCGCTATTAGAAATTCACGCAACCAAGTTCCAGAAGTATGTAATGAGGTCATAACATCTTACATCAGCAATACACTCTGTCTATATACTCCCCGTAACAAGAAACAAAAGACGCTCCCACTCCTCATCTATCTGCACGGTGGTGGATGGACATTCGGCAGTATCAACAGCTGTGCTCGCTTCTGTCAGCAACTGGTTGCCCAAGGCGAAGTGATGGTATTGGCTCTCAACTATAGGTTAGCACCCAAACATCCCTTCCCTGCCGGACTGCAAGACTGTATCAATGCGGTGCGTATGGCAAAAGAGAAAGCCTCTGAATGGGGCGCAGATAGTTGCCGAATATCTATCGGTGGCGACAGCGCAGGGGGAAATTTAGCCCTCACCACCACATTAAACTTCTTGCAAAAAGGAACATCACCTCTCCATTCGCTGCTCCTTTTCTATCCCGTAATATCTGCTTGGAACGATCAGTCGGCATCGTGGAAGGCCTATCAAAAAGGATTTGCCTTAGACGGAAGTATCATGGAAGCATTCAACCAAGCCTACGCCAAGGGTCGGGAATGCCATCCGTTGGTTTCACCCTCTATGGCTTCAGACACATTACTGGCACAATTGCCAAAACTATTATTGGTTGCTGCCGAGCGCGATATTCTATGTTCTCAAGGGGAAACCTTCGTCGGGCGCATTCAACAATTAGGCGTCGATGCCCGACGAGAAGTATTACCAGGTAGCGTCCACCTGTTTATTACCGTTAAAGGGCAAGAATCTGCTTTCCAAGAAAGCATAAGATTGGCTCATGACTTCCTTCGATAAGCATCCACAACCTACGTTTACTGCTCACCACGAAGTATCTTCCCAGCCCACTCTACCTGCTCTTTCGCAGGCGTAGACACATCTTTCAAGCTATAGGGAATACCCAGATTCTCCCATTTATAAATGCCCAATGCATGGTAGGGCAACACTTCTATACGCTGCACATTGCTTAATGTTTGAATAAAAGCAGCCAATCTTCGAAGTGCATCTTCATCATCGGTAATGCCCGGAACCAATACATGACGAATCCATACAGGCTTACCCATGTCTGAAAGGCAACGAGCTGCATCAAGAATATTCTCATTAGGATGCCCTGTCAACATACGATGAGCCTCGCTATCAATATGCTTGATATCGAGTAACACCAAATCGGTATGCTCCATGAGATGTACAAACTTATCATAAAAGGGCGACTGTCGAGAGAATGGTTGGGCAGAAGTATCAAGACATGTATTGATACCTCGCTCATGAGCTTTGCTAAACAGTTCTATCAGAAAATCGATTTGGAGCAACGCCTCACCCCCACTCACCGTAATCCCCCCGTCTTTTCCCCAATAACTTCGGTAGCGTTCGGCACGGCCAAGCAACTCTTCTGCCGTAACGCTCTGCTGCTTTTCTTTTTTCCAAGAGTCCGGATTATGACAATAGCGACAACGCATGGGACAGCCCTGTAAAAAGATGACGAAGCGAATACCGGGGCCATCTACCGAACCAAACGACTCGGTAGAATGCAGAAAGCCCACTTTCGGACTGTCCATATCATCCGGAATGCCATGCAAATCGCCATTCGCCGACATACATTTTTTCTGTTCTTGTATATTTAACTTGTTCTTTTCCATTTCTTATCCTCTCTATTTGCCAATTAGAAACGGAGCGCTGTTGAGGCGCTCCGTTTCTTTTTCATATCCGAGCATATGACCATAGCTCCCTCATTTGATATAGAGTAAACTACAGTTTTTCTCGTTTTTACATCTTGTCGTGTGCCTGACGTGCTATCACATCTTCTTGTTGCTCGCGCGTTAAGTCGATGAATTTCACGGCATAACCACTCACACGAATGGTAAAATTAGCATATTCAGGTTTCTCAGGATGCTCCATGGCATCTTTCAACTTATCTACACCAAATACATTTACGTTGAGATGATGAGCACCACGACTGAAATAACCATCCATGACACCCACAAGTGTACGAGCGCGTTCTTCATCATCGTGTCCTAATGTATCGGGGCTGATAGTCTGTGTATTGCTAATTCCATCGAGCGCATACTCATAAGGCAACTTAGCCACAGAATTGAGCGATGCCAACAATCCGTTCTTCTCGGCACCATACGATGGATTTGCACCAGGCGCAAGGGGTGTTCCGGCCGGACGACCATCCGGCATATTACTGGTAAACTTACCATAAACCACATTAGAAGTAATGGTAAGGATACTGGTAGTAGGTTCGGATTCACGATAGGTATGGTGCTTCTTAATCATGCCGATAAACGTCTTGAGCAACCATACAGCAATATCATCCGCACGATCGTCATCATTTCCGTAACGGGGGAAGTCGCCTTCGGTCTTAAATTCGAGTGGGAATCCAGTCTCATCACGCAGGATATTGACCTTGGCATACTTGATAGCGCTGATAGAATCGACCACATGGCTGAAGCCAGCAATACCTGTTGCGAATGTTCTACGTACATCGGTATCAATAAGAGCCATCTCCGCTGCCTCATAAAAGTATTTATCGTGCATATAATGAATGAGGTTGAGGGTATTCACATATACACCTGCCAACCATTCCATCATATCCATGAAGCGAGGCATAAACTCATCGTAAGTCACCACGTCACCCTCTATTGGGCGCAAAGCAGGACCACATTGCTCGCGTGTTCTAGCATCTACACCACCGCTAATTGCATAAGTGAGACATTTAGCCAAGTTGGCACGAGCACCAAAGAATTGCATTTCCTTACCGGTCTGGGTAGCAGATACGCAACAACAAATACTGTAGTCGTCACCCCATACCGGACGCATCACCTCGTCGTTCTCATACTGAATAGAACTTGTCTTCACCGAAATAGCAGCTGTATACTTCTTGAAACCTTCGGGTAAACGCGGACTATAGAGCACAGTGAGGTTAGGTTCGGGCGATGGTCCCATATTCTCAAGCGTGTGAAGGAAGCGGAAGTCGCTCTTCGTCACCATCGAACGCCCGTCCATACCCATACCTGCCACCTCTAATGTAGCCCATACGGGGTCTCCACTGAATAGTTGATTGTATGAAGGAATGCGAGCAAACTTCACCATGCGGAACTTCATCACAAGGTGATCTATCAATTCTTGAGCCTCATCTTCGGTAAGAGTACCTTCACGGAAGTCGCGCTCAATATAAATATCAAGGAATGTTGAAATACGACCTACAGACATTGCTGCACCATTCTGCGTCTTGATGGCAGCCAGATAACCGAAATAAAGCCATTGAACAGCTTCACGAGCATTCTGTGCAGGTTGTGAAATATCATACCCATAGAGTTCAGCCATAGCCTTCATCTCTTTGAGTGCCTTTATCTGCATTGATATTTCTTCGCGCTGACGAATGACATTATCGGTCATCGTACCGTCTCCACAGAGATTCAAATCGTTCTTCTTCTCTTCTATCAAGAAGTCAACACCATACAGAGCTACACGGCGATAGTCGCCCACAATGCGTCCACGACCGTACGTATCGGGCAATCCTGTAAGAATATGATTGTGGCGTACCAACTTCATCTCGTCGGTATACGCATCGAAAACTCCATCATTATGAGTCTTACAATATTTCGTAAAGATTTCGTGCAACTTCTCAGACGGTGTATAGCCATAGGTGGTACAAGCCTGTTCTGCCATCTTAATACCGCCATAAGGCATGAAAGCACGCTTCAAAGGTTTGTCTGTCTGAAGTCCAACCACCTTTTCAAGGTCTTTCAATTGGCTGTCTATATAAGCCGAACCATAAGCTGTCATACTCGAAACGACTTCAGTCTCCATATCAAGTACACCACCTTTGGCACGTTCTTCTTTCTGTAACTGCTGCAAAATACCCCAAAGCTTATCCGTAGCAGCCGTTGGAGCCGCCAAGAAATCTTCGTTTCCGTCAAAGCCTGTGTAATTGTTTTGAATAAAATCTCGCACATTGACTTCGGTTGTCCACTGATGTCCTACGAAACTTCTCCATTCATTCTTCATTATCCTTAATATTATTGAGTGAAAAAATAAAATCTGTATACCTCTATAGTTATGTCATCTCATCTGTCCGAGAAGCATCTTTATCCTCTGTAAAGATTTCATCCGACAGGAAATCGAACTACAAAGGTAACACCATTTCTTCATATCAAAGAATATATGACATACACATTAAGGAAAAATACCAAGTAATGAGGATAAGAAACTCCTCACTACAGCAACCAGCCACAACATGGCTACCCTCTGCGTTAGCCGCTTGCCGGAATGAAATGACGGCTGGCGGACTAATAGGGATACAAAAATTGAATGCCTTTAGGTACTCCCCCTCAATCAAAACTGTTATTGGGCGAATACAATTCGCCCCTACTCATCACTCATAACTCCTCACTTCTTACTCTAAACTCGTCTACTTGTCAACTTAAAACCATCTCCCTCTCCTTGAGAGAGGGTTGAGGTGAGGTTACTGCAAGGGCTCAGCAGCTTTGCTGCCAAGCCTATTCCGAAATGCTGAAAAGTCGAGACAGCGATGCTGAGAAGCCGTTGCAACAGCCCCACCCCAGCCCTCCCCAAAAGGGGAGGGAGATGGTTTTAAGTGGATAAGTAGACGAGTTTAGGCTTTAGTTTCTAAGTTTTTGAGTTGATAAGTTCTTTAGTTGTAGGACGGGAAAGGTTCTTTTCTTTCTCCCTCTTCCTCCTCTTTCAACGTACGCACTGTCCGCTTTCGTACACCAGCAAAACACAACTAGCGTTGATTATCAACGAGTTACAACTTTGGCATGCATCTTGTTCATATCGCAACAGTAAAAATAATATAAACAATATGATATTACTCACAGACATTAGTAAGGTATATAGTGCCGGCGATATAGAGACCGTAGCACTGGAAAACGTCAATATCAAAGTAGAAAAAGGAGAATTTCTCAGTATTATGGGTCCATCCGGATGTGGCAAATCAACCTTGCTCAATATTATGGGACTGCTCGAAACACCCACCACAGGTAGCATCGTCATCGACGGGATAAACACAGTAGGCATGCGAGACAGACAGATGGCCGACTTCCGTAATCGTAAATTGGGCTTCGTTTTCCAATCGTTCCACCTCATCAACTCGCTCGATGTGCTCGACAATGTGTCGATGCCGCTACTCTATAGAGGCGTGAGCGCCAAAGAAAGAAGACACCGTGCCGAAGAGGTGTTGGCCAAAGTGGAACTTACCCATCGCATGCACCATCTGCCATCACAACTCTCCGGTGGACAATGTCAGCGTGTTGCTATCGCAAGAGCCATCATCGGAGCACCCGAAATCATCCTCGCCGACGAACCAACCGGTAATCTCGACTCGAAGATGGGGGCAGATATCATGGAGCTACTCCATCGACTGAATCGCGAAGACGGCACTACCATCGTCATGGTAACACACAATGAGCAGCAGGCACGCGACACTTCGCGCACCATTCGCTTCTTCGACGGCCGGCAGGTTATATAATTTGGAAGTTCATGGATAGAGAAATTACCATACAACAGAAACGGCGTCGGCTGTTGATGAGGCTTGCCAAAGTGAGTGGAGCATCCATTCTACTCATCATTGCACTGCTGATAGTTCGCGCAAAGATAACTCCCGGCGTGGCCGAAAGTACGCTGAGACTCGCTACAGTAGACCGCGGAGACGTGGTAGCAAGCGTTACGGCTGGTGGCAAAGTGGTGCCGATGTTCGAAGAAATTATCAATTCGCCCATCTCATCGCGTATCTTAGAGGTCTACAAACGAGCCGGAGACCAAGTAGAAGTAGGCACTCCGCTGTTACTACTCGACCTACATGCGGCCGAAGCCGAGTATCAACGGGCACAAGACGAAGCACAAATGAGACAGGCACGGCTTAGTCAATTGCGTGTAAATCAACAAACCTCACTCTCCAATATGGAAATGGAGATACGCGTGGCTCGTATGAAAATGAATCGACTACAAGCAGAGTTGCGTGCCGAACAACATCTAGACAGCATCGGTTCAAGTACGCGTGACAACGTGGAACGCAAACGAATGGAATACAATGTAGCCCGACTACAACTGCAACAACAGGAACATCAACTGGCTAATACACGCCGAATACAACAAGCAGAAATGCGTGCTCAGCTGCTCGATGTGGCCATGCAAGGCAAGACTATGGCCGAAAACAAGCGCACATTGGAAGATGCTCAGATTCGTTCTCCGCGTAAGGCGACACTCACTTACATCCAAACGCAAGTGGGAGCACAGGTAGGGCAGGGGCAGCAAGTAGCCGTCATAGCCGACATGAACCACTTTAAAGTCAACGCAGAGATAGCTGCCGACTACGCCGAACAGTTGATGATAGGTGGTAAAACCTATATCAAGATAGCTTCAAGTATATGTACCGGCACCATTAGCAGTATAACGCCACAGGCACAAAACGGCGTCGTACAGTTCACGATAGAACTCAACAACCAACCGAAAAAGATGAAACTACGTCCCGGATTGGTAGCCGATGTATTCGTAGTTACCTCCACTCGTCCGGCCACACTGCGCCTTCCCAACGGTAATTTCTATCGAGGCGCAGGCGACTATATATTATACGTAAAGGAAAGCAAGGACAGGCTCGTAGCCCGACAGGTAAAGTTGGGCGTTGGAAACTTTGACTTTGTCGAAGTAAAAAGCGGACTCCAAAAGGGCGAGACCGTCGTGACGAGCGATATGAGTCAGTATAAAAACAACGTATTAAAAATCAAAAGACAATGAATATATACCTTCGTCAGGCCCGAACAATGATAGGGCAACATAAGCTATTCTCTACTATTTACATCGTGGGGACGGCTCTTTCGGTGATGTTAACCATGTCGGTCATCATCTTAACCTATATCAAAGTGGCGCCTCTTTACCCTTACAACCAACGCAATATGATGTTGGAGATGACCTCACTACGTATAGAATTACCGGGCAAAGCAGAGTTTGCCGACCGTAATGTTCAGATGGGGAGACTCAGTTACAGCCTTGCCGAACGATTAAAAACGCTGAAAGGAGTGAGCTATATAGGTACCAAGACCAAGCCGAACAAAGGGCAACTCAGTCTTCCCAACAATCTACAAGCCACCACGGCAACCTATGTCTACACCGATGCAGGCTTTTGGGACGTGTTCAAATTCAAGTTCTTGAGTGGTAAAGCCTATGGAGAAGCCGACATACTCAGGGCATCAAGCGACATTGTTATCAGTGAATCACTGGCTAAACGCATGTTTGGAGCGAGCGAAATTGCCGGCCGACAGATACTCTTCAATGGCATGTTGCGCCGCGTAGCAGGCGTAGTAGCCGACGTATCGGCCTTTGTTAGCGAACCGTATGCTGAAGTTTGGCTGCCAGCTTCGCCACAGATGCTCCAAAACAAAGCCACGAAAGCAAGCGAAAAACTATTTGGTACATGGGATGTCTACCTACTGACGAGCGATAAAAAGCAAGCCCAACAATCCATTGCCGACTTCTTCAAACGCTTGAATACCTCTCAAAAAGAATTTCAAGTCGACTTAAGAATGTTGGCAGAATCGGCCAATTTTGAGATGACGGGAGACGAATTCAACTATGCAACATTGATTCTTTTGGGAATATTAGTAGTCGGACTACTTGTCATTCCGTCGCTTAACCTGAGCAGTCTCATCTCCAGTCGTATGGAAAAACGCCTTCCCGAAATGGGCATACGAAAGGCTTTCGGTGCGCGAAGGTCCACATTGCTGTGGCAAGTGATGGTAGAGAACGTGCTACTCACAGCTATCGGGTCGCTCATCGGCCTCTTGTTGGCCTATGTACTTGTGGTTTCCAATGCCTCGGCCTTACGGTCGATGCTCACCCAAACAGGCGACGATCCCATCATCACTATTGAAATGCTGTTCAATCCATGGATTATATTGTTCACTATCTTGGTATGCTTGACAGTCAACATATTGGCAGCCGTGGTCCCCGGATGCCTCTCTTTGCGTCGCAATATTGTAGATTCGTTGAACCTTAAAAAGTAAAACCGTATGCTAAGAATTATCTTTAAAACCCTTTGGAATCAACGTAGTAAAAACAGTTGGCTGTTTATTGAACTGGCACTTGTGGCTTTCTTCCTTTTCTTTATTGTTTATTTTGGCTTATTGCAATGGCCAACGTTTCAATCGGACAAGGGCTATGACAGTCGCCATCTATATACCGTGGAGTTAAATAGGTACACCAATCAAGATGAAGGATGGAAAGAAACATGCGCTAATGACAGTGTATATGAGCAGGAGCTACGCCACGCTTTACAGCTCATTCAAAAGCATCAAGACGTGGAAGAATGCGTGATTGGCACGGGAGAATCGACTCCTTACGGAAATAATTTAACTGCAAGTCAATTCTTGGTACAAGGCGATACTGCTAGAAAAATACCTGCACGATTCTTCCATATCGTCCCTATGGCAGGTGGAGATCAACTCCATCTCTATCGGTTTCGCGATGCCTATACGGGTCGCCCCATCCATCTGTTAAAGCCGGGAGAGCATGGTATCACTTCGCCGCACACGGTCTATATTTCCAAATACATTGCTGAAACCTACTTCTCCGGACGCAATGCCATCGGCAAGAAGATACTATACAGCGATGATGCACATACAGCTTATACCATTGCTGGGGTATTCGACGACGTCAGCATGCAGACTATGCAAGTGAACGACGGTAACCTGCTGGTGTTCCGGAATCTCAACTTCGATATGAAAGACCAATGGGACAAGACTAATATTGCGTTGCGACTGCGTGAGGATACCGATGTGGAGACATTCAAACAATGGTTTCAAACCACTGTTGTCCCCAAATTACGCACCGGAAATATCTATTCCGTATCGCTCAAAAACGATATCGAACGACAGAAAGACCAGTTAGAAGTATACGGTTTGATGAGTGCTGTACGCATAGCCGGCATCTTTATGCTTTTCCTTTTGGCTTGTATATTCCTCGGAATATTAGGAACTTTCTGGTTAAGAACAGCCGACCGACGAGACGAAATAGGCGTACAAAAGGCGATGGGAGCCGACACTCGCAGCATCATGAAGCAATACTTACTGGAGTCTACCATGCTCACAACACTCGCATTCTGTCTTGCTTGGGTGGCAGCAATAAGCATCTTACAACCCATGGGAATGTTCCATATCAGTCCAAGACAAGAATCTTTGGCAGAATACTACTCGTATTTGATGTATCACCCCATCCGGTTGCTTTGTATAACAACGCTCATCACCTACGTCATCTTAGTACTTATCAGTACTTTAGCCACCTTGATTCCTGTGAGAAAAGCCGCGCGTGAATTACCATCAGAAGCCCTTCGAGAACTATGAGACGATTGTTTTTACTGCTCTTGACAACCATTTGCCAGTACGTTGCGGCCGCCGATACGCTGCAACTATCGCTCCCCGACGCCATCGCCATGGCTCGTCGGCAGAGCTTGGATGCTGCAGTGGCTCGCAATTCGTTGCTTGCTGCCTATTGGGAGTATCGTGCTTACCGAGCCGATATGCTTCCGGAGTTGTCATTGGTGGGCACTCTTCCGCAGTTCAACCAAAGCTATAGCGCCTATCAACAGGCCGACGGAACATATAAGTATGTGCGCAATGAGACCACATCGCTAGCGAGTGCACTCAACATTAAGCAGAATATATGGCTCACGGGCGGCCGGTTATCGCTCACATCATCGCTCGATTACATCCACGACACCAACAATCGGAACTTCATGTCGGTACCTTTGAGTCTCACATTTGAGCAACCTCTCTTCGGCGTAAACCATCATAAGTGGCACCGACGCATTGAACCGGTGAAGTATAACGAGGCAAAAGCCGCTTTCATCTCGGCCACCGAAGAGGTCACCATGAAGACTATCCAATATTTCTTTGACCTACTTTTGGCCAACGAAAACGTGAATATAACCCGCCAAAACAAGGAAAATGCACAGCGACTATACGATATTGCCCGCGAAAGAAGGCGTATGGGGCACGTCAGCGAGAGCGATGTCATGCAACTAAAACTATCCTTGCTCAAAGCCGAAGCGACATTGGCGCGAGCCGAAAGCAGCAAGAACAGTAGCCTGTTCAGGCTGCGTGCCTTCCTCGATATGCCCGATTCGGCCGATTTACAAGTAGTATCACCACCCCAACAAGTACTTACCGGCACACCCCAACTTGCTTATGTCGACGTCTTAGACAAGGCTTTAACTCGTAATTCATTCGTTCAAAGTATCCGAAGAAGCCAATTGGAAGCCGACTATGCGGTGGCGCAAGCACGCGGAAACCTACGAGATATATCGCTCAACGTGACGATGGGATGGAGCGGAATAGCCAACGACCGATTGCAAAATGCCTATCGCGACCTGCGCGATAATGCCATCGTGCGAGTAGGTGTGGCCATTCCGCTGTTGGATTGGGGGAAGCGTCGCGGTACATTACGCATGGCCGAAAGCAACCGAAAGGTCACCGAGAGCCGACTACGTCAGCAACAACAAGCCTTCAACCAGAACATATTCCTACTTGTAGAAAACTTCAACAACCAGCGACGACAGCTCTCTATCGCCGTCGAAGCCGACAGTATAGCCCGTCGGCGTTACCAAACGAGTATCGAAACATTTGTCATGGGCAAGATTAACACGCTTGATTTGAACGATGCACAAATCCGAAAAGACGAGGCACGACAACAATATATCAACGAGACTTACCTCTTTTGGCACTACTATTATCAACTTCGTAGCCTCACATTATGGGATTTCTCGACAAACAATAGCATTGATGCTGATTTTGAAGCAATAATTTGTGAGAAGCCATGAAAATATATAGCTTTGTGTTATGATACTGATAATTGACGACGACATCACCATACGTTCATCGCTTAATTTCATGCTGAAGCGAGCAGGAATGACGCCATTGGCCGTCAGCAACGCCACGGAAGCCATGGATATGATACGGAGTCAAGGGGCAAAACTGCAACTGATACTCATGGATATGAACTTCTCGCTCTCCACATCGGGCGACGAAGGCTTGACATTATTACGCCAAGTGAAGTTGTTTTTGCCTCATATCCCGATCATACTCATGACAGCTTGGGGCAGTATAGACCTTGCTGTGAAAGGTATGAGGGCCGGAGCGTTCGACTTTATCACCAAGCCTTGGAACAATGCCAGTCTATTACAGCGCATTGAGACGGCTCTACAAATGAACGACATACCACAAACGGAGGCACCAAACGACTTTCCTGAAATCATCGGAAAGAGTCGGGCGCTCAGAGAATGTCTTGATATGGTGGCGCGAGTGGCCAAAACTCAGGCATCCGTATTGATTACCGGAGAGAGCGGAACAGGTAAGGAACTCATTGCAGAAGCCATCCATCGCAATAGCAGTAGAACCAAGAAGCCCTTTGTCAAAGTCAATCTAGGCGGCATATCACAATCGCTTTTCGAGAGCGAAATGTTCGGTCACCGCAAGGGAGCGTTCACCGATGCACAGTCAGATCGCATCGGTCGATTCGAAATGGCAGACAAAGGAACCATCTTCCTCGACGAGATAGGCGACTTGGACATGGCTTCACAGGTGAAGCTATTGCGTGTATTGCAAGACCAAACTTTCGAACCATTGGGCGACAGTAGGCCTCGTAAGGTTGATATACGTGTAGTGTCGGCCACCAATGCCGACTTGCCAAGCCGCATCAACGAGCGTAGATTCCGCGAAGATTTGTTCTATCGTATCAACTTAATCACCATCCATCTACCCTCACTCAGCGAACGTCGCGAAGACATACCATTACTCGTGAACCATTTTGCAGCCCAAGTTCGTTCGGTAGACATTGCCCCAGAAGCAATGGATATGCTGTCTGAGCAAAATTATTCGGGTAACATCAGAGAACTGAAGAATCTTGTGGAGCGCACCATTATCATCAGTGACAAAGACTATCTCACCGCCAATGATTTCCAACTGGGGCTGAAACATGGCGACAGGATATTCTCTTCAGAATCCAACGGTACGCTGGCCGATGCCGAGCGTGCCCGTATCGAACAGGCTATGCAGCTATTTGGTGGTAACATTACGCGTGTGGCAGCCCACTTAGGCATCACTCGGCAAGCCTTATACCGCCGACTAGAAAAATACAACAAGGCATGATTTACGCAGCAACAGCTCTTCTCACGGCTCTCATCTTGGCAGGTCTTTATCATCGTTACGTCGTCAAACCACGACGAATCATTGAGAGTGGCATGGATTTACTGTCGGCTCAAGACTTCAATTCGCGTCTTCGACACGTGGGACAAAAGGATGCCGACCGCATCATAGACATCTTCAACCGCATGATGGAGCAGTTGAAAGAGAACCGATTGCGCGTCCGTGAGCAGAATCATTTCCTTGATTTGCTCATCGAGGCGTCTCCCATGGGCGTGGTACAGATGGACTTCGAGGGCCACACCACGTCGCTAAATCCTGCTGCCCGGCACTTCCTTGCCAACCAAGAACTAGTCCAACGCATCGCCACCTTGCAAGAAGGAGAGACCGTTACACTCCATTTGAGCGACAGTCATATCTACCGTTTAGCACGACTTTCGTTTATCGACCATGGTTTTCAGCATCCTTTCGTACTTATAGAATCGATGACCGATGAGGTGAGAAAGGCCGAGAACAAGGCTTATAAACAAGTTGTCCGTATGATTGCCCACGAGGTAAACAACACCGTGGCGGGCATTACGTCGAGTCTTGAGAGTATTTCAGAGGAATTAAAAGCCGATACCGACATCGCGGAATTGATGCGCGTGTGTATCGACCGTAGCTATGCCATGAGTCGATTCATCACACGTTTTGCCGATGTGGTGAAGATTCCAGAACCCACTTTACAGTCTATGGATGTATGCGAGCATCTAGATACTTGTCTCAGGTCGATGGAAACACTCTGCCAAGATATCACCATCCGTCGACAATATGAGCCGCTCATCCTCCAAGCCGACCCTATCTTGATGGAACAGTTGTTTGTAAACATCATCAAAAATGCGATAGAAAGCATAGATGGCAAGGGTACAATAACTCTTACAACCACTTCACACAGCATTGAAATCAGCGATGATGGCGACCCTATCACTGCTGAAACAGAGTCGCATCTCTTCACCCCGTTCTATTCATCGAAGCCCAACGGACAAGGCATCGGCCTTATCTTCGTACGCGAAGTGCTCACCCGTCATGGCTTCAGTTTTTCCTTGAAGACCGAAAGCAACGGCCTCACGGTCTTCAAGATTTGTTTTTAAACGAACCTAAAACTTGATTTAGAGTTTTGAAACTTTCACCCAGTCTATCCACATCTCACCGGGTAAATCGGCATCATCAATGTCACCGGGCCACGTTTCCTCACCCTTGAACTTGCCACCGAGTGAGAAATTCAAGATAATATCGAAGTCGTAATCGGCAAACGGATACTGTATATTCCCTTTCTCATCGGTAGTTTGTCGATTCTCATAGCGCCATGTCTCACATCCATCGAGATAGAATATGAGTGCTTTCTCGGTTCTCTCGACCGCATACACGTGGTCTTTCGTGATGTCGAGGTTGCGATTAGGCTGTGTATTGGTGGCTCCGGTGCGCCCCAAATGCTCTCGATTGTACGACGTATGCACCGTCTGATAGATTTCTCCGGGTGTGCTTTGTATCCATTCCATGATATCTATCTCGCCACTTTGAGGCCAGTTTTTACCCTTAATTGGCATCTGCCAAATGGCCGGGAAACCTCCCTTGACCTGATGAGTGAACCGCGCCTTCACTTCAACGCGTGTATTACATGGGAACCCTTTGATGGTTCTGATGCCTCCATTGCGGTAAATTCCGTCGCGTTTATCGGCTTTCAACTTCAGATAACCGCCCTCCACACGCACGTTTTCATAGTTCTGTGCATGCTCGAAGTAGCGTCCCCATACCGTATCTGAGTATTTACAGAGCATCCATACAGCCGGGTCGGGTCGCTTGGATACACCGTCGAAATTCTCCACAAATAATGTTTTATCACCCTTTTGTCCTTTCTCTTCAGGAACAATAGCGGCTTTAGTGCACGCTTGTAAGCTCATGGAACCCAGTAATAGAATTGAGGTTAGTGTCAATGTTTGGATAGATTGAATTATGGTTTTCATTGTTTTTGATTGATATAGATTGTGTCTACAAAAATAACATAAGTCTATCGGAATGCCAAACAAATCGGTAGTATTTAGTTGTGTGGCTCAAATTGTTTTGTAACTTTGCAACATACATCGATAGAGACTATTATAAATCATTTGTATTATGAAGAAAAATTTGAAGACATCTACCCTCTGCGTGCAAGCAGGATGGGAGCCCAAAAACGGTGAGCCACGCGTGTTGCCCATCGTACAGAGTACCACTTTCAAGTACGACAACACTGAAGAAATGGCTCAACTCTTCGATTTGAAGAAAGAAGGATATTTCTATAGCCGCCTACAAAACCCCACTAACGATGCCGTAGCCAAGAAGATTGCCACACTTGAGGGTGGTATCGGTGCTGTACTTACATCGAGCGGACAGGCGGCCAACTTCTTCGCCATCTTCAATATATGTGAGGCCGGCGATCACGTAGTGGCTTCCAACGAAATCTACGGTGGCACCTACAACCTCTTTGGAGTAACGCTGAAGAAACTCGGTATCGAATGTACGTTCGTCAATCAAGACGCTACCGAAGAGGAATTGAGTGCAGCTTTCCGCCCCAACACCAAACTCATGTTCGGTGAAACCATCTCTAATCCCGGCTGTAATGTGCTGGATATAGAGAAATTTGCACGTGTTGCGCATGCTCATGGCGTTCCTCTCGTAGTGGATAATACCTTTGCTACGCCCGTCAACTGCCGTCCGTTTGAATGGGGATGCGACATCGTCACCCACTCTACGACAAAGTATATGGACGGCCATGCCACCCAAGTGGGCGGTGTAGTAGTCGATAGTGGCAACTTCGATTGGGATGCCCATGCCGATAAATTCCCCGGACTGTGTACACCCGACGAGTCATATCACGGACTCACCTATACCAAAGCGTTCGGTAAGATGGGCTATATCACCAAACTAGTAGCACAGTTGATGCGCGACCTTGGGTCTATCCCCGGTCCTCAGAACTCGTTCTTGCTCAACCTAGGACTTGAAACGCTCCATCTACGTATGCCTCAACACTGTCGCAATGCGCAGCGTATAGCCGAATTCTTGTCTGCCGACAACCGTGTGGCATGGGTACATTACGCCGGATTACCCACCGACCCGAACCATGCCAAAGCCCAGAAATACCTGCCTAATGGTTCTTGTGGTGTTATGGCATTCGGTCTGAAAGGCGACCGTGAGACTGCTATTAAGTTCATGGACTCACTACAACTCATCGCCATCGTGACCCATGTGGCCGACGCCCGCACCTGTGTGCTCCACCCGGCTAGTCATACCCACCGTCAACTTTCCGACGAACAGCTGCGCGAGGCAGGCATCGCTCACGACCTCATCCGCCTCTCTGTGGGTATAGAAGATGCCGACGACTTGCTCGATGACATCAAGCAAGCGCTCGATAAGATTTAAGAATGAGTATATACAAGGGTGTGTCTGTTTGGGCACACCTTTTTTTATTAAGGACAGAAGCCCCACCTCAACCCTCCCCATAGAGGGGAGGGCGAAAGAAAAGAACCTTTCCCGTCCCACAATTAAAGGACTTATCAACTCAAAGACTTACAAACTAAAACCAAAACTCGTCTACTTATCCACTTAAAACCATCTCCCTCCCCTTTTGGGGAGAGTCAGAGTAAGGTTGCTGCAAGGGCTCAGCAGCTCTACTGCCAAGCCTATTCCGAAATGCTGAAAAGTCGAGGCAGCGATGCTGAGAAGCCGTTGCAACAGCCCCACCCCAGCCCTCCCCAAAAGGGGAGGGAGATGGTTTTAAGTGGATAAGTAGACGAGTTTTGGTTTTAGTTTGTAAGTTTTTGAGTTGATAAGTTTTTAAGTTATGGGACGGAGAAGGGCTATTTCTTTCGCCCTCCCCCTTTTGGGAACCATCGGTCATCGACCGAGTAGTCGCTTTCGGCTCAGTCGGTGCGACAGAAAACGAGGGAGATAATGGACGGGGTGGGGCTCCTGTAGGGACGCGGCATGCCGCGTCCGCGGTGGAATTTACAATCTCTTGATGCCATTCTTTTAGTATATATACGGTCTACGGACGCGACATGTCGCATCCCTACAACGTTCTATTGCGAAGGCTTATACAAAAAAGAGACGGTATACATACCATCTCTACCCAACCGGAATAAACGGTATTTCACCTTTTATTCCCCTTCCAATATACGGCGAAGCAGATAGGTAGCATTCTGATTACGCGCCACACCGGAGGTAATCTTATATGAATAAGTGACATGAGCACCCAATTCTATCTCGAAACAATAGTTATGGAATCGGTCGCTTTGCATCTTCGAGAGCTCCAAATCGTGGGTGGCTATGATGCCGGTAACGTCGAGATGACTGATTGCCTCTAAGAACATGCGCGACCCATTGAGCTTATCGAGCGAGTTGGTACCTTTCAATATCTCGTCGAGAATAATGAGTGTAGGATGACAATCGCGACAGTATTGCAGCAATTGTTGTAAGCGTAAGAGCTCGGCATTGAAGTAAGAGATGCCGTGGGCTAGGTCGTCGGTGGTGCGCATGCTGCTGAATAGGTGAAACACAGACACCCGATAACCATCAGCAAACACAGGAATACCGTTCATGGCCAAGATATAATTGATGCCCACCGCACGCAGGAAAGTACTCTTACCCGCCATGTTGGCACCAGTGATAATATAATAATGGTGGTCTACGATGCAGAAATCGTTGCGCACGGCCTTAGCTCCAAGGAATGGATGGAACAGCCCTTGCGCCTCATATACCAGCTCTTTGGTATCGTCCAACACCTCTGCCGGACAGGCTTCGGGATGGTTATAGCTGAACGTAGCCATTGATATGCGGGCATCCATACGGCTTACCGTATCCATCCACTCGCCCATTTCATCGGCATAATCACGCTGCCACAAGGCAAAACGGCGCAAGAGGAAGAAGTCGCTCCACACCAGTCCATCGGCAAAGAAAAGCCCTAGAATGTTACCGCGACGGTCGAGTCCGCCCAATATCTGCTCCAGTTGGGCAAACGAGTCGATAGCTTCGCGTAGCATCTTACTGTCAGCTGTGTTCAACGAAGTGGCAAAAGATTCGTCTACGATGTGCCTTACCACTTTAATATAAGTACCCATCTGCTCGTGCAACCGGTCTACCACGCTCCCTACTCGCTTCAATGTGCCGGACGTAAAGAGGAACACAAGGCCGAATTGCAAGATGACCCACCATATCGGAAGATTCCAACTTGCCATACCAAACGAGGCTGCGCCGAAAGCACACAAGCAGCCGACGATGGCCAAAAACGCCAAGATACGCACCCCGTTACTCTGTGCAAAACTCGGAATACGGGTCTCGCGCATCAACGACACCACCCGCATCACCTCGTTGGTATCCAATCGTCGCTGCTGTCCGAGGGCTATAAATTCAGCTCGCCAAGCATCCTTGACGGCCAACTCAGCGATGGCTTCCGCTCCTTTCTCATCATATTCCAATTGCGATAACTGCCGAGCCAGTCGATCACTACCGCCCGATGTAACCGTACGATTCATGCGCTGGAACAACGACTCCGGCCCAAAGACGTCTAAATCGAACGTGTATTCATGACGAGCATCGACATAACGACGGCCATCATCGAATGCCGTAAAGTCGCCGTCAAGAGAAGCCTGCTCGTGCAAAAACACTTGTTGTAAATCAGTCTTACGCTGCAACAAGTCGGAATTTCGACCATCTATACGCCTCACGAGGGCATAAGCCAACAGCGACAGAGCCGAACCGACCAATAAAGGCCAGCCCCACGACACCACCGTATATAAAACAATGAAAGCCACAAACAGCACAAAGAATGCTATTTGGGCTATCACTAATGTATTTCCTTTTCTTTTAAGTTGCGCTATTTCGAGTGCCAATGATTCGGCATGGCTGCTATAATATGCTTTTAAATCCATTCGGTCGTATATGATTTACAAGTGCAAATATGCGAAAAATATTCAAGAACACAGCCTTTTAAAAGAATTTTTCCGCAATCATCACATCTTTTAGCGATCATGGAGAAGCTACTGTCTACAGAAAATGCTATCATAAACATAGAAGAATCAGGAACATTACCACTGAGTAAATAGCAACGTCTATCCCGAAATATCGACTCGCATGGAATACTCGCTCACCAAGATGGGTGAATTGCTCATGCCAAATAACTACACACTGATAGCTAGGGCGAAAACCAACTTCGCCCTAGTAATAACCTACTGATGCAAATTCTAATATATATAGTGGTAGAACTGGGGAAATAGGATTTTTCCTATCACATTGTAGGGAAACAATCTTGAAGAGCGGGGAAAAATACCGTATCTTTGCGACAGAAACAAGATTAAAAAGCAAAATTCGTCATGAAGAGATTTACGATATTAGCAATGAGCACCGTTATAATGGCAAGTAGCTGTGACACCTATACAGGAACCGGCGCTTATACCGGCGCCACATTGGGATCGATACTGGGTTCTGCCGTTGGTGGAATAAGCGATGGACCACGCGGTTCGGACTTAGGAACCATCGTAGGAATGGTGGGTGGTGCCGTGATAGGAGGCGCTATCGGCAACGCGGCCGACCAACGTGCACAAGAACGTGTCTATTCTGACGCTCCAGTGCGCCACGACCGCTACGAGCGAGTGCGCGATAAGATACGCAACCGCGACTATCAAGGCACTGACGATTATCCATATTCCGACACATCGGACAACAGTGGATTTGATCAAACCAACAGTGGTGACGACAGAATCTATGACTTCGACGGTACGGATTATACAGGAAACTACAGCGCTCAACAACCTACTACCAACATGCCACTATCTTCTAGCGTAGAAGAATTGGCCAATGGATATAAGTACAGTCCCACGATAGAGATTAGTAATGCCCGATTTGTAGATGCCAATCAAGACAATAAGATTAGTCGAGGTGAAATTTGCAAAGTCATCTTTGAGGTTTACAACCGTGGTAAAGAAACTATATCAGACGTTCAACCGATGGTGGTGGAGGCCGACGGAAACCGACATCTCTACGTTTCGCCTAGCATCCATATCGAGAAAATACTCCCCGGAAAGGGCATAAGATATACAGCCGTAGTGAAAGCTGATAACAAGTTGAAAGCAGGAACGGCCAAAATCTGTATCTCGGTGGTACAGGGTAACAAAGCTATCTCAAAAGTAAGCGAATTTAATATTCCCACACAGAAATAATGATAGCTTTGTCTTAAAAACATTGGAAAGAGTACATAAGCGTACAATTCCATATATTTGTCGACAGATACTCAGCTGATTCTTACTAAAGAGTCACAGCCATAACGGTGAAGGCGGGGTTTCTGTCGACATTTTTATTGCTAGTTCCAACTCTTTAAAGGCTGTTTGATGGCACAAAAAAAGAGTAGAGTTTTTTGCTCTACTCTAAGAATTTATTGAATATATTCTTCCAACTATTAGTCTTGGGAGCTTGCTTAGAGGGAGCATATTGCACCTTCTGCTTACGCCGTACAGGTTTGACAGCCTTAGCTTTCTGGGGAAGTTTCTTGGCTTCTTGGGCAGCATCTTCAACCCAATCGCTCACAAAACTAGAGCCACTTTCAGCAACTCCGAAATCTAAACTCGGCATATACACCTCTTCATCGGGCTTGTAAGGAATAGCAGGAGCCTCAGCATACACTTCAACAACAACGCCGGTCACTCCTTGGGCAAGCATTCCCAGCTCTTTGGCTGCTGCCCATGATAGGTCAATAACACGGCCGCGACCATATGGGCCACGATCGGTAACTCGTACAATGACCGTTTTGTCGTTGCTAAGGTTTCTCACCTTCAGCAACGTACCGAACGGATAAGTACGGTGAGCACACGTAAGGCTATCATGATGTAGCCTCTCTCCACTACTCGTACGGGTTCCTGTAGCCTTCTTGGAGTAGTAGGATGCCTTCCCGGTTTGCTGTGCAAACATCGTGGTAAAGGCACATAACCATATTAAAAGGATTACGCTTCTTCGATATTCCACTCGTTATATATTAAGTTATTAAAAGGAGTTAGCAGGAGTTAAGGCTATCTTCGACAGCCTCGGAGTTAAAAGCCATTTGTTTTTTTTGCCTCATCTATAGACATTTGACCTAACTCCCAATGAGCAACGCGAGCCTAACTCTCATTAACTCCTACTAACACCACATGCTATCACACAACACCTTGCGCCATCATAGCTTTGGCTACTTTCATGAATCCAGCAATGTTAGCTCCTTTCACGTAATTCATATAGCCGTCGGCCTGCTTACCATAGAGCGTACACTGGTCGTGTATAGAGTGCATGATACGATGTAATTGTGCATCTACTTCTTCTTCCGGCCATGATAGGCGCATACTATTTTGCGTCATTTCAAGTCCCGATGTGGCCACACCACCGGCGTTTACGGCCTTTCCGGGAGCAAATAGTTGTCGCGCTTGGATAAACTTTTCCACCGCCTCGGCAGTGCATCCCATATTCGATACCTCTGCCACACAGAGCGGTTTATGAGCTAATATGCGGTCGGCATCTTCTCCATTAAGTTCATTTTGGGTAGCGCATGGCAGATAAATATCGGCTTTTTGCTCCCAAGGTTTGCGTCCTTCGAAGAACCGACCACTCTCAAATTCATCGGCATAGGGCTGACATACGTCGTTGCCACAGGCTCTTAGCTCAAGCATATAAGCTATCTTCTCGTCGCAAATACCGTCCGGATCATAGATATATCCATCCGGTCCGCTAATCGTTATGACCTTTGCACCGAGTTGAGTAGCCTTCTTAGCAGCTCCCCAAGCCACGTTTCCAAAACCCGAAATAGCCACAGTCTTGCCCTTGATGTCTATATCGTGGATCTGCAACATTTGATTGACGAAGTATAAAGCACCAAATCCAGTTGCCTCAGGACGAATACGCGAGCCGCCCCACTCAACGCCTTTACCGGTCAACACACCTTCCCAACGATGCGTCAGCTTCTTATATGTGCCGAAGAGATAGCCTATCTCGCGGGCTCCAACACCTATATCGCCGGCGGGAACATCCTCGTCCGGGCCGATATAATGATAGAGTTCTTGCATGAAAGATTGGCAGAATCGCATCACTTCGGCATCACTCTTACCACGTATGGAGAAGTCACTTCCGCCTTTACCGCCACCCATTGGCAACGTGGTGAGCGCATTCTTGAATGTCTGTTCAAACCCTAAGAACTTCAAAATCGACAGGTTTACCGACGGATGGAAGCGCAGTCCACCCTTATAAGGACCTATGGCACTGTTGAATTGCACGCGGTAGCCCAAGTTCACATGAACCTCTCCACGGTCGTCAACCCATGGTACACGAAACGTAATGATGCGCTCCGGCTCCACCAAACGTTCCATAATCTTCATGCGATCAAACTCCGGATGCTTGTTATACACGTCTTCAATAGACATAAGGACTTCACTTACTGCTTGCAAATACTCCTTTTCACCCGGATGCCTTCGCTCCAAATCATTCAAGATTTTACTTACTTCCATAACTAGTATCGATTAAAAGGGCAGGCGAACCAACACCCTTGGTTATGTTGCAAATATAGAGTTTTTATACATAAGTGCCAAATCACAATGTCAAAAAAGATTTAAAACAATAATAAAGTTTATGGCAATATATCCTATTTTTTTCTGTTTGCTCTTAGTGGATTTTTTATTCTGCTGTGTTATAATAACAAAACTTATAAGAAAAACGCCTATGAGAATATGACCAGAGAAACAATCTATGCACGCCATGCAATAAGGGCGATGCACCAATATGCCATTAAAGACTTTATTAATTCTAACTATAAAACCTATGAATCGTTATTTATCTAAATGTCGGAAGAGCTCACCTTCTTCTTATTTACATCCGATGAGACTCCTACTCTTCCTTTTCTTACTCTTATCAACACCACAAACTTTTGCCCAAAACAAAAGCCTTGAGATTCCTACCAAAACCCTTTCTGTGGGTAAACTATTTGCTCAAATCGAACATTCCACAGGATTTTTGCTCGTCTACAGCGATAAAGACGTCGATGTAAACGCCAAGATTACGTTTACACAAACCAAGGGCAACCTGAAATATTTCCTTTCTCACCTCGCCTCTGAACTTCATCTCAATTATGATATTACACAAAATAAATATGTAGTATTTAGAAAGAAGGCTGTCGAAACACACCAACAAAGTACTAAAGGAAGTAAACTTACCGGACATATCACAGATGAAAAAGGGGAACCACTCATCGGTGCTACCATCATACAGAAAGGTACACAGAACAAAACAATTACCGATATGGATGGTAACTTTGAAATCGATGCCCCCAAAGGAAGCACATTGCTCGTCTCATATATAGGTGCCAAGGATAAAGAAATCAAAGCTAGCGAAAGTATGCAGATAACAATGACCGACGATATAGAGGCCCTCGATGAAGTCGTCGTCATCGGTTATGGCACCGTAAAAAAAGCAGATTTGGCCGGTTCTATCGCTGTGCTCGACAGCAAATCGTACAGAGATCAGCCCATTGTCAATGCCACAGATGCGTTACAAGGTCGTGTTGCTGGTGTTTCGGTTACCAATAGTGGCGCTCCCGGAGGCACTATCAAAGTCAGGGTACGCGGTGCCAGTTCCATTAATCGTAGCAACGACCCGCTATATGTAGTCGATGGTATCGTGAGAGAGAGTGGTGTTGCCGGTCTAGATCCGGAAGATATACAGTCCATGCAAGTCCTCAAAGATGCTTCGGCAACAGCCATTTACGGTTCAAGAGGCTCCAATGGTGTCATCTTAATCACAACTAAAACCGGTAAAGCCAACCAACAACTCATCACTTTCGATGCCAAACTGGGTGTCAGCAATGTGGCAAAACGTTACGATACACTTAGTCCTTATGAGTTCGCAGTGGCTTACAACGAAGCTCATCCCAATACTTTCGACAGCAACCAGCTATCTTCTTTCCAAAACGGAACAACTGGAACCGACTGGCAAGATGCAGTCTTCAAGACCGGTATCACCCAAGATTACAAAGTAGCATTGTCTAATGGCAACGATAAGACACAATATTATGTCTCTGCCAACTATATAGGTCAGACAGGCACCGTCATCGAAAACAACTACAATCGCTACCAGTTCAGAGCCAATATGACTTCCGACGTATCGAAGTGGCTAAGTCTTACCACCGACATCAACTTCTCTCACAGTGCTGATAAGAGCCATAACTTCACCGCATCTAAAAACAATGTGCTGTGGGCTATGCTCAACTACTCTCCCGTAACAGACATATACGATGCCAACGGAGGCTACAATCCCGACCGTTATTGCGCTATTACAGAGTATAATCCTGTTGCAACTTTGAAGGAAAGTAGGTCGCAAAATCGTCGCGACATTCTCAATGCGCGAGTAGATTTAAAGTTTACCATCCTGCCAAACCTTACGTTCACCTCTACTAATGGAGTAGACTACAACGACTATAAATATTATTATTTCAACTCAAAGAAGATTTCCGTCAACATCAATAACGGTATGTCGAATGCCGATACCCAACGAATGGCATTACAAACCACCAACAACATGACTTATCATGGGCAATGGGGACTGCATTCTCTCACAGCTACCGGTGTCTTTGAATCTTCATTCTCCAAAACCAGATTCATGAAAATTTCAGGCGATAATCTCTTAACAGAGAGCGTAGGTTGGTGGAATTCTACACTAGCCAAAAGTCGTCAAGACAACAACAGTTACTCTTCGTGGTCGCTTCTTTCTTATGTGAGCCGTTTGATGTACAACTACAACGATCGCTACTTGGTCACCGGAACATTCCGTGCCGACGGTTCTTCCAAGTTCTCTAATCAGAAATGGGGCTATTTTCCATCTCTTGCTTTGGCTTGGCAACTTGGTAATGAGAATTTCATGCAACACCAGAACGTTATCCAGAATGCCAAACTACGACTCAGTTATGGTATCGTAGGTAGTCAGGCTATTGATCCGTACGAGACATTAGGCTTAATGTCTCAAACCACTATCGCTTTTGGTGGCGACTCCAAGTACACCGGTTACTGGACTGGAACCAATGTTCCTACGCCCGACTTGACTTGGGAGAAAACTCATCAATTCAACGCTGGTCTTGACTTCGGTATCCTTGATAGTCGCATAAGATTCACATTCGATTACTTTGTAAAGTTTACGAAAGATGGATTGCTACGCAAGAACATGCCCAACTACGACGGTGGAGGTTCTTACTGGGTCAATGCATGCGAGGTAACCAACCGTGGTTTGGACTTTACTATTGATGCCGATATCCTCAGATCGAAAGATTTCTCATGGAATTCAGCCTTTACAGGCACCTTCTTGAAGAATAAGGTCACTTCATTAGACAACATCCCATTCATCGCCGGAAACACTCCAGCCTATGGTTTGGTCGGAGCTGTATCGCGCGTAAAGGTAGGTTACCCCATCGGTTCGTTTTTCCTTTACGACTGGACAGGCATCGATGCAAATGGACATGATACGTATGCCGACTATGATAACAGCGGTACGCTCTCCGAAGGCGACAAAATTGTGACCGGCAAAGCTACTCCCGACTTCAGTTTCGGATGGAACAACATCGTCACGTGGCGCAACTGGACTCTCAGCGCGTTCTTCACCGGAGCCATTGGTGTACAGCGCCTAAACCTCATTCGCTATACGGCAGCCTCCTTCAATGGCAACTCTAAATTCATCACTCTGCGTGATGCCTACTACAACTCATTTGGAAAGAGCGCTAACCCCATATACCCATCAGTCACAGTCACCGACAACGACTACGAGGCAGCATCTACTAAATGGCTGGAGAACGCCGATTATCTCAGGTTGGACAATCTATCTCTGTCGTACGCCCTACCCAAGAAGGTGCTTCGTTTTGCCGATGCCACCCTCTCATTAAGCGTTCAAAACCTGTTTACCATTACCAAATATAAAGGTATGGATCCTGCCGGTGTCTCATTCATGAGTTCTGAATTGGGCAGCACCGACCTCAATGATGGTATCGATATGGGTGCTTACCCCTTATCAAGAACCGTAACATTTGGATTGAAAGTTAACTTCTAATAGACACAGACAATATGAAAAAGACTTATATTATAGCCGGATTAAGTGCCTGCTTGGCACTGATGACTTCATGCCAAAACTTCCTTGACGAAGATCCTAAGGGTAGGTTGACTGCCGATACATTCTTTTCTACCCAAGAAGAACTAGACATGGGCACCTACGCTTTGTACCGCCAAGTAATGAATTCTCAAAACAACACCAACCCATTAATCATTGCTTGGCAAGGCGACGACATCACTACACACCCCGGAAGCAACAAGCAAGCGTATGCTGATGTAGATGCTTTCCACCCCACAGACGGCAATAAAGGCGCTGCAGCTGTATGGAATTCGGGATATAAAGTGATTAAGGCTGCCAACTATCTCATCAACAATGCAGAGAAAACTCCGACTACTCAAGAGGAAGTAAACATTGCTATCGGACAAGCAAAGTTTTGGCGTGCCGTGAGCTACTTCAAACTTGTAAGAGTATTTGGCCCCGTTCCTATGAACCTAAGCGGTGAAGTTGACTATTCGCGTCCTCTTGCTTCGGTCGAAGAAATATATAATCAAATTGTCGCAGACTTGAAAGATTGTGTCGAGATATTGCCCACCTCTTACGCCAAAGCACCCCGGAAGATGAATGGAGCCAATATCTATATCACCAAGCAAGCAGCACAATCTGTACTCGCAGCAGTCTATATGGGAATGGCAGGATGGCCCCTTAACAAGACCGAATATTACAAAGAAGCGGCCGCCAGTGCAAAAGCAGTCATCGACGGAGTAAAAGCCGGCAAGTATGAATACATGCTTGAGCCTAGCTACAACATGGTCTATGCTCCCAGCCACAACTATACCAACGAGACCATCGTAGGTATCAACTACAATGGCTCGTATGTTTGGGACGAAGATTCCGAGATGGCTGTCAGCGATTTGTTTGAATCTCTCGGTGGATGGGGCGATGGTTGGAGCGAATACAAGTTCTGGAAAGACTTCCCCGCAGGCGCTCGTAAAGACGCCACCATTAGTCCGAAAATAGTTAAAAATAACGGGCGAAACGGCGAAACAGAACTGATAGACTGGTGGGAAGTAGAGGAGAAGCACCCCATGTACTGCAATCTACTCACTGGAACCGGCTTCACCGACTATGACTATACAAAACCAGCAGGTGGCAAAAGCACCAATAGCCATCGCCATCGCTTGGTTCGTTACGCTGAAGTATTGCTGTGGTATGCCGAATCACAAGCCCGTTCAGAGGGTACTCCCAACGCTTTAGCTTACGACTGTATCAACCAAGTTAGGCATAGAGCAGGTCTGGAGAATCTCCCAACAGGCATGTCAGGAAACGAGTTTGCCGAAGCTTGTGTGAAGGAGCATGGTTGGGAAATTGCTGGATATTGGCCTGCTTTGGTTTGCCGACGTCAAGACTTGTTCCGTCTCAACCGCTTGGAATCGCTCTTCAACTATCGCAAGAAGAATGCTCCTATCGAAATTACAACAGGTGTAATGGAAAAAGAAAACGTCCTCATTCCTGATAATGTGACATGGAATGGAGACAAGAGCATCTACCTACCTTACCCTGCCGACGATGCCTCTTTGAACTCAAATATACGACGTTAAGGTTATATTAGACACGAGAGATGGCGTGGTGACACGCTGTCTCTCTTTTTTTGTGTTTACTGCCTAGGCTAGGCAACATTTCTGTCTCAACTTGGCAGTAATGCTGCATGGCCCATTCAACATTACTGCAAGAGCCTTGCAGCAATTTAAGAAGATGGACACTTGAGATAACTCATGACTCATTTAAATACTCAAAGTATCAATTATCTCATGTCGCTAAGGTAAACTATATTCGTCTAAAACACCCAATCTACCCACAAAAGAGTAAATTATAGCAAATTAGATACATTTTCTAGCTCTTTTGTTTAGTGGTTTTCTTATATTTGCTTGTCTATATCATAAAAACAGGAACAAATGGATGAACGCATCAATCAATATTTGGAAGGAACTCTCAATAGCCAAGATACCGAACAGCTATTACAAGATGCACAGTCGTCGACAACATTAAAGGCCGAACTAACCCGTGCTATCAATATGAAAGCACTGATATCTCTCCACCCCGATCTCACCAATGAGGAAGCCGGCAGAGAAAGTCTACTACAGAGACAGAAGGCTCAAAAAAGAGATACCATGAAATTGCTGGCTCGACAACTGCTTCGCTACGCAGCCATATTGATACTTGGCATCATCGGTACAGCCGCTATCTTCAAATACCACATAGGTTCTCAGCAACCCATAGCTTATCAGAAACTAAATGTACCGGAGGGACAACGGGCACAGATTACACTTCCCGACGGCACCTCGGTATGGGTCAACTCCGGTTCTACTATCACTTATCCATCGACCTTTGGGGACGAACGAACCGTCTTGCTGCATGGCGAAGCTTACTTCGATGTAGCCAAAGACGAGAGTCATCCATTCATTGTTCAAGCAGGCAATAGACAGGTAAAAGCGCTTGGTACGGAATTCAACGTGCGTTGCTATACCCCCACTACACTAGACGTATCCCTCTATGAAGGCTCGGTCAGAGTCTATCAACCTAGCAAGGAAGCTCAAGGAACAATACTAACGCCCCATCAGCAACTCATTATAGCCGGCAACCAACAAAAGATTCTAGCCGTAGACCAAGACGATATACTATGGCGCGATGGCATCATCTCGTTTAAGTCGGCCAGCATGCAAGAAGTGGCCGAACGCCTACACCAGTATTACCATGTCGACATCATCATCAAAAACGACGATATTGCCAAACAAGAATACACAGGAAAATTCCGTCTACACGATGGTGTTACGTCGATTCTACAGCTTATTTCGAAGGTATATCCGTTCCATATCAGCCACAATGCCGAGAAAAACGAAATCATATTATACTAATACATACGCATGATAAAAATTCTATCAACCCTTTTATTACCCCTACTCGTCACAACTTCAGCACTAGCCGCAGACATACTTGTAGAGGCAGAGAGCTTTGAAGTAAAAGGCGGATGGGCGGTCGACCAACAGTTTATGGACCAAATGGGGTCGCCTTATCTCATCGCCCACGGCATGGGAGTGCCTGTTGCCGACGCATCAACCCACATCACCGTGCCACACGATGGCACATACTATGCATTCGTTAGAACCTATAACTGGACATCACCGTGGCATCATGGGCAGGGTGCAGGGGCTTTCTCGCTATGGATTAATGGTAAGAGATTGTCGCCAACACTTGGAAATATCGGCACACAATGGATGTGGCAAAAGGCCGGTAAGGTGACTCTGAAAAAAGGAAAAGCAACGCTCCGACTAAAAGACCTAACTGGATTTGACGGTCGCTGTGATGCCATTTATCTCACAACTGGCAACAACTTACCGTCCGATGATTCGCTAGCATTAGCCAATATGCGCCAACGACTGCTCCAACTACCTAGCGTTGCCTCTTCGGCAGGAACATTCGATTTTGTTGTTGTAGGTGGTGGTGTGGCCGGAATCAGCGCGGCTGTATCAGCAGCCCGACTAGGAATGCGAGTAGCTTTGGTGCAAGATCGCCCCATCTTGGGTGGCAATAACAGTTCAGAAGTACGAGTCCATCTAGGTGGAAGAATCGAAACAGGAAAGTTTCCAAACCTCGGTGGACTCCAAAAAGAGTTTGGCCCAACGGAAGAGGGCAATGCCATGCCAGCCGAAAACTATGCCGACCACAAGAAGATGGACATCGTTCAGCGTGAACCAAACATTTCTCTTTTTACCAATTACCACGTGAACAAGGTGCAGATGGAAGGTAATAAAATAGCCTGTGTCATAGCCCTAAACACACAGACATCGCAACCACTGATCTTCAAGGCGCCACTGTTTGCCGACTGTACGGGCGATGCTACAGTGGGATATTTAGCCGGAGCCGACTATAAGATGGGACGTGAAGCCTACAATGAGTTCGAAGAGCCATTAGCACCGAAGCAGGCCGACGAGATGACCATGGGGGCTTCGGTACAATGGTATGCCCAACCAACGAAGAAAACCAATACATTCCGCCCATTCAACTATGGTATCTCATTCACCGAAGAGAGTTGTGAACCCATCAAAAAGGGCGAATGGACATGGGAGACAGGGCTCAACAAAAATCAGATAACCGACTTTGAACGAATCAGAGACTACGGTCTGATGGTGGTATATTCTAACTGGAGCTACCTGAAAAACCAATATTCAAAGAGAAAAAAGTTTGAGAAAGAACAGTTGGGATGGGTGGCTTATGTTGCCGGAAAACGCGAGTCGCGTCGTCTACTAGGCGACTATGTACTGAGTGAACAAGATCTTATAAAACATGTTTCGCACGAAGATGCATCGTTCACCACCACGTGGAGTATTGATTTGCATTATCCCGACTCACTCAACGGCATTTATTTCCCCGGCAATGAGTATAAAGCCATATCGAAACAAAAGGTAATTTATCCTTATGGCGTACCTTATCGATGCCTATATTCTAGAAATATTGACAATCTCTTTATGGCTGGTCGCGACATCAGCGTGACACATATAGCCCTCGGTTCGGTTCGTGTCATGCGCACAACGGGCATGATGGGCGAGGTTGTAGGAATGGCAGCATCGCTCTGCAAACAGCATCAAGCACTTCCACGCGACATTTATACACGGTATCTCAGTCTCCTAAAGCAGCTTATGAAGAAAGGGATAGGAGGTCAAGGACTCCCCAATAATCAGCAATACAATGAGGGTGGCATCTTAAGTAAGCCGCCTACCGTACAATAAATATACTAACATGAAACAGTTTCTATTTTATCTCGGTCTCTTTTACTGCCTTGGTCTCAATGCACAGACGCTACTGCCATTGCCCGTACAGCAACAAATAGGTAATGGAACTTTTGCAGTCGATAGACATTACAAGATAGTGAGCAACTTAAAAGGTAAGGACTCGAAGTACATTAAAGAACAGGTGGCAATGTTGATGGGCACGCCCAAACAGACAACACAAGCACAACCAAAAGGCGTCATTGTACTTCGGCTCACCCAAGGAGCCTTTCGCGCCGAAGGATATAAACTGAATGTGGGGCTCGATACAATTCGGATAGAGGCTTCCACAGCATCCGGTATATTCTATGCAATACAGACTTTACGCCAAATGGAGCAGCAGAAGCATATTCCATGTACCGAGATAACCGACAGCCCGCGCTTTGCTCATCGCGGATTCATGCTTGATACATCGCGCCATTTTTGGTCAAAAGACTTCATCAAGAAACAGATTGACGCTCTAGCCTACTTCAAATTGAACACCTTACATCTGCATCTTACCGATTGCGAAGGGTGGCGAATGCAGATTAAGAAGTATCCACAACTCACCGACGGGGCGGCTTATCGCACGCAATGCAGTCGCGACCAGTGGATAGACGAAGGACGTAAGTTTTGTAAAAAAGACACACCGGGGGCTTACGGAGGCTATTATACACAAAAAGATTTAAAAGAAATCGTAGCGTATGCACGCAGTCGATACATCAATATCGTCCCTGAAATCGAGATGCCCGGCCATAGCTACGAGGTGATGCAGGTGTTTAAAGACCTGTCTTGTACCGGACAAGGTGATGGGTTCGACCTTTGTGTGGGCAATGGGCATACGTTTAAGTTCCTTACCGACATCTTACAAGAGGTGATGCGTGTCTTCCCTTCAAAAGTAATCCATATCGGTGGCGATGAAGCGACGATGCGTTATTGGAAGAAATGTCCCAAATGTATCGGACTATACAATCGTATGAACATGAACGATACGGCACAGATACAAGGCTATCTCATCAGTAGAATCGACAGTTTCCTTACGGCTCACGGTCGCAGAATGATAGGTTGGGACGAAATTCTCGATGGTACTACACTTTCGCCACAAACACTTGTCATGTCATGGCGTGGCGAAAAAGGTGGCATCAAAGCCTCCAAAATGGGACATCATGTTGTGATATGTCCATCTAAATACTACTATCTAGACCATTATCAAGATAAGCCTGAAACACAGCCAAAGGCTCTTGGCGGTTATTCACCTTTGGAAAAGGTCTATTCTTACGACCCTATTCCTGCCGAACTAAAAGGAAGCAACGTAGAGAAATACATTGATGGAATACAAGGAAACCTATGGGCGGAATATATAGAAACACCCTCTCACGTTGAATACATGATGTATCCACGTCTCTTAGCCATTGCCGAAACAGCTTGGGGAACCAAGTCATCCTATACCGACTTTAGGAAACGCGTGCTCCATATCGAATCCTATCTGCGAAGCAAGGGTTACAATTGCTTCGACATAAACCATGAAACTAATACTTACAAAGCAGAAATAACAAAATGAAAAAGATTTTATTTACCCTTTTAGTGGTACTGATGAGCCTCAACGTTCAGGCTCGTAAGGATGTTGAGATTACCGTATTGCAATGGAATATATGGCAGGAAGGCACGGTGGTACCGGGCGGTTACGATGCCATCGTCAACGAGTTGTGCCGTCTGAAACCCGACTTCGTCACGCTGAGTGAAGTGCGTAACTACCATAACGTAAACTTTACGCGCCGACTCGTCAACGATTTGAAGGCCAAAGGACTAACCTATTATTCTTTCCGCACAGACGATTCTGGCCTTTTGAGTCGCTATCCTATCCTTGATTCTGTTTACGTTTCAACCCTCAACAAGGATCATGGGAGCATCTATAAACTCACAGCCGAGGTGCAAGGGCGCAAGGTCAGCGTCTATACAGGACATTTAGACTACCTTGATTGTGCTTATTACAATGTTTACGGATACGATGGTTGCACATGGAAGGAGTGCGAACGACCACAGTCGGTGGCCGAACTTTTGAAGTTGAACGACCTCTCTTGGCGTGACAATGAGGTACAGACGTTTATCAACGAGGCTCGCCATGACATCAAAGCAGGTCATTGTGTAGTCTTCGGAGGCGACTTCAACGAACCGTCTCATTTGGATTGGACTGCCCAAACCAAAGACCTTTACGACCATCATGGCATGATCGTACCTTGGACCGTGTCTACCATGCTCTACAAAAACGGCTTCCGAGATGCCTATCGCGAGGTTTATCCCAGTGCCATCACGCATCCCGGCTTCACTTATCCAAGCTATAATCCGGCTGTAAAGATGGAACAATTAACGTGGGCACCAAAGGCCGACGAGCGCGAACGCATCGACTTCATCTACTATAAAGGTAAAGGTGTGACGCCCATATCGGCTCAGATATTCGGTCCCGACATGTCTGCCTACCGCTCAACAGCTCTCAAGGAAGATACCAAAGACTCTTTTGTGCTTCCCACAGGACTATGGCCCACCGACCATAAAGGCGTATTGGTGAAATTCAAAATCCGTTGACTACCAAGTTATGAAATCTGAGTAAGACATTCAAACTAAGGCACGAGGCTACCATTCTAAGGCATCATATACAGGAACGCCAACAAAGGAATGCAGTTTTTGAGTTCTTCTCGTAGCTTCTTATAAGCAATGCTCATCTGCACTTCCACCGTATTTACCGACACACCTAACTCCTGTGCGATGGCTTTTTGCTTCGTGCCTTTGAGCTTACTCATGATAAATATCTGCCTACATTTATCCGGTAGATGGTTAATGGCATTTTCCAACATCGTCTCTATAGACTCGTCCGAGAAGTTCATATCCAACTGTTCCAACGAGTCATACATGAGTTGCATCTCCAGTCGTTGCGTTTCGTAATACTTGGAATAAGCTTCCGACACCGTCAATCGTTCGCGCAAATGATTCAAGCAAGCATGCTTGACCGATATAAACAGATAACTTGTGATGTTTATATCCTTATTAAACAAGTCTTCACGTTCGTATATTCTCGCGAAAACATCCTGCACTATATCCTCCGCATCGGCTTCACGCTTCACATAGACAAGTGCGAAGTTCTTCACACGAGCATACCATGTGATATAAAGTCTTTCAAAATCGGTCATTATATCCGTGTAGATGAGGGATTAAGCACAGCATTATCATACTACAATCCGTATTGTATTATTGACAGCAAAAGTAAGTAAAAAAACTGAAATTCACAAGCCTAACCAAGCCAATAAGATACTAGAAAATCGCCATACAAACGTAAGGGCATAAAAAAAGGGGCTCCGCTGAGTCCCAACCTTTGTTAACCTTAAATCTAATACCATGAAAAACACGATGCAAAGATAATATGAAAACAAATTGCTTCCAAATATTTTGTGATAAAAGGTCTGTTTCTTTAGTTTTTTATTGTCTTCAAAAGGCTTATTAACAGTTACTTACCTCAACACCACTCCCTCTTGTTTCTTACCGTCCATGAGAATGCGTAGCGGATGGCCGAAGCGTACATGGCGTACATACGGCGTCTCTTCCACGGCAGGCAAGCTATCCAATAACTCCTTCCGAATGAGTCCGCCATCCTCTGTATTCATATCTATGGTAAAATAGCCTACGCCGAAACTTGTCAGATTTTGGAAGAAATGGGTACCCTGACTAGGATCTACCCGATAATCTTTGAGCGCCACTTCCACAATAACACGGGCTGCACTGATATGCGGCCACTTCACCGGTACGCCTAGATAGTGGTCGCTTGAACCCCACCTACCGGGTCCTACAAGGATGTAGTTCTTCCCTTCTGTCAGGAACTTGCGGTTGATTCGCTCTATATCGTCGGCCACATAATAATTGTTCATGGCCGAGAACGTGTCGTCGTACTTCACGTATACCACGTCGACAACATCTTCCGAAATACCATGTCCCAACGAGTGATGCGAGCGCAACAGGCATTCCTCATCGGTAATACCACACACATCCTCATCCAACATTTGCTTGGCGTCGACGATTGGACGTACCTGTAACAGGTTGAATTCGGCAGCATTATCTTCCGAGATATTGCAGGCGAACTCTATTTCTACCGGCCTTCGCATGGCTTCAGAGCCATACTTCATCGACATTTGCATCACTTCGGCAAACGGAATCACTCCTTGTTGCAATACACCGGCAAACGAAATGATTTTTCGTCCACCCTCATATAGCCCGTCACGTATCACTTGATCGTAGGGATCAAAGGTCGATGCTATCAGGTAAAGCGAGCCATCTTTGTCGGCTTCTTTCACTTTCCGACGACTGATATTGAACCCATCGTCTACATTGAAGTCGTCGCTTACGTGCGCCATATCAAGTGCATAGAACTGCGTCTGCGTCTCACGCAGGGCTATTTCCAATTCACTCATCTGCAACACTTGGTCGGGATGATAAGGAGATACACGTAAAGTCTGCCCTCCATCCACGATATACTTACCCAGTCCGAGAGCCAAAGAGGCGATTCCTTCTTCGGCCGTTTCGTCGCCAATGGGATAATAATTGAGCGAACGCAGCACTCCACTGATATTCGGATAATAGTGAGTACCGTATTGTTTTCCCACTACTTCCTGTAATATCACGGCCATCTTCTCTTGGTCTATCACGTTGCTGGTGGCCGTCATGTACGCTTTAGAATCGCGATAGTACACAGATGCATACACACTCTTGATGGCTGCGGCCAACATATGCAGCATGGCATACTTGTCATCCAAGTAAGGTATCATGTAAGTACTGTAGATTCCGGCAAATGGTTGATAGTGACTATCCTCCAACAACGAACTCGAACGAATAGCAATAGGGCGTTTCGTAGCCTCGAAGAATGTGAAGAAATCGACTATCAACGAGTCGGGCAACTGCGCTCGCAAGAAGTGTTGAAGTATCACTTCGTCCGTTGCATCGCTCAAAGCTATTTGGTATAGGTTGTTCTGCTCCATGAATTGGTCGAACACATCGGTGCACAATACTACCGTCTTGGGTATCTGTACCTTTATATTCTCGTAGGCATTAAACTCCGGATGCATCTTCACAACATTGTCCAAGAATGCAAGTCCGCGCCCTTTACCACCCAACGAACCTTCACCGATACGTGCGAAATGGGCGTAACGGTCGAACTTCATACGGTCGAACACGGCTACCACACCGATGTTCTTCATGTGTCGATACTGCACAATGGCGTCGAATATAATCTGACGGTGTGCTTCTACATCCTGCAACTCGTGCCAAGTGATATTCTTAAGGAACGCCGATACCGGGAAAATGGCACGCGCCGAGAGCCAACGACTCATGTGATTGCGACTCACATGGTAGAGCATGGAGTCATCGGGAATCTTGAAAATGTTGTCTTGCAGTTCCTTGAGCGAGCTCACACGCATCACTTCTTCATGTGTCTTCGGGTTACGGAAGATGAAATCTCCAAATCCCATGTGCTCTTCCATCAAATGACGGAGGTCTATACTCATCTTCTTCGAATTCTTATCTACAAAGTGGAAGCCTGCAGCCTCAGCCATTTGGCGGTTTGCCGACTCCGAACTCTCCATGATAAGCGGCACATACTCGTTACGGCTTCTGATTTCTCTCAACAATGAGAGACCAGCCTCGCCATCCTTCACACCGCCTCGTGGGAAACGAACGTCGCTGATAACGCCCAACGTATTGTCCTTATATTTTTCATACATGGCCAACGCTTCTTCGTAAGTTCGTGCCAATACCACCTTCGGACGACCTCGCATACGCAACGTAGCCGTGTGTTTGTTCAACGCTTCGGTAGAGAACCGCTGGCTCTGCAACAATATATAATTGTAGAGATTGGGCAAAATAGACGAATAGAAACGGATACTGTCTTCCACCAAGAGAATCATCTGCACCCCACCCTCGCGTATATCGTGCTCTATGTTCATCTTGTCTTCTATCAATTTGATGATAGAAAGGATGAGATTGGTATTGCCCAACCAGCAAAACACATAATCAAAGATACTCAAATCTTCATTCTGCATGCGACGGGTAATACCGTGAGAGAAAGGCGTCAGTACGATACAATGAATGGCGGGGAATTCATCTTTGATGGCATGAGCCACGGTGAAAGCATCATTATCGGCGTTACCCGGCATACAGATCACCAAGTCTATGTTCGTTGTCTGTAGCACTTTTGAAGCTTCTTCTATCGTACTCACCTGCGTAAACGTAGGCGGATAACGTAATCCCAACTGCATATACTCATTGTATATCTTCTCTTCTACGCGTCCATCGTCCTCCAACATGAACGCATCATAGGGATTGGCCACAATGAGAACATTATAAATACGACGCATCATCAGGTTGACAAACGTCACATCTTTGAGATAAAACTTATTCAGAAACTTCTTTTGCTCGGTATCTCCGCTCATAATTGTTACTTTAGTCATAGGCAAAGATAACGTAAATAGAAGATAATAACGAAATTTACAGGCAATTTATATGAAAGCTTTGCTGGCTTCTCTTTTTATTGTAGTTTTGCATTCCGAAGTTCAAAACAGTTTCATCATGCAACGTATCTTACTATTTATAAGCTGTCTGATAATGATATCCAACCTCCCATCTTTTGCACAACAAAAGAATATCACTACTGAATATAATTTCAAGAAAGAAGCCGATTTGTTCTTGCAACAGATGCCTGAAGGACTACAAGTAAAACAAACAGCAGCTATTCGTAAAGCCATAGAAGGCAATACTGCCCCACTTGCCGCTATTAGAAATTCACGCAACCAAGTTCCAGAAGTATGTAATGAGGTCATAACATCTTACATCAGCAATACACTCTGTCTATATACTCCCCGTAACAAGAAACAAAAGACGCTCCCACTCCTCATCTATCTGCACGGTGGTGGATGGACATTCGGCAGTATCAACAGCTGTGCTCGCTTCTGTCAGCAACTGGTTGCCCAAGGCGAAGTGATGGTATTGGCTCTCAACTATAGGTTAGCACCCAAACATCCCTTCCCTGCCGGACTGCAAGACTGTATCAATGCGGTGCGTATGGCAAAAGAGAAAGCCTCTGAATGGGGCGCAGATAGTTGCCGAATATCTATCGGTGGCGACAGCGCAGGGGGAAATTTAGCCCTCACCACCACATTAAACTTCTTGCAAAAAGGAACATCACCTCTCCATTCGCTGCTCCTTTTCTATCCCGTAATATCTGCTTGGAACGATCAGTCGGCATCGTGGAAGGCCTATCAAAAAGGATTTGCCTTAGACGGAAGTATCATGGAAGCATTCAACCAAGCCTACGCCAAGGGTCGGGAATGCCATCCGTTGGTTTCACCCTCTATGGCTTCAGACACATTACTGGCACAATTGCCAAAACTATTATTGGTTGCTGCCGAGCGCGATATTCTATGTTCTCAAGGGGAAACCTTCGTCGGGCGCATTCAACAATTAGGCGTCGATGCCCGACGAGAAGTATTACCAGGTAGCGTCCACCTGTTTATTACCGTTAAAGGGCAAGAATCTGCTTTCCAAGAAAGCATAAGATTGGCTCATGACTTCCTTCGATAAGCATCCACAACCTACGTTTACTGCTCACCACGAAGTATCTTCCCAGCCCACTCTACCTGCTCTTTCGCAGGCGTAGACACATCTTTCAAGCTATAGGGAATACCCAGATTCTCCCATTTATAAATGCCCAATGCATGGTAGGGCAACACTTCTATACGCTGCACATTGCTTAATGTTTGAATAAAAGCAGCCAATCTTCGAAGTGCATCTTCATCATCGGTAATGCCCGGAACCAATACATGACGAATCCATACAGGCTTACCCATGTCTGAAAGGCAACGAGCTGCATCAAGAATATTCTCATTAGGATGCCCTGTCAACATACGATGAGCCTCGCTATCAATATGCTTGATATCGAGTAACACCAAATCGGTATGCTCCATGAGATGTACAAACTTATCATAAAAGGGCGACTGTCGAGAGAATGGTTGGGCAGAAGTATCAAGACATGTATTGATACCTCGCTCATGAGCTTTGCTAAACAGTTCTATCAGAAAATCGATTTGGAGCAACGCCTCACCCCCACTCACCGTAATCCCCCCGTCTTTTCCCCAATAACTTCGGTAGCGTTCGGCACGGCCAAGCAACTCTTCTGCCGTAACGCTCTGCTGCTTTTCTTTTTTCCAAGAGTCCGGATTATGACAATAGCGACAACGCATGGGACAGCCCTGTAAAAAGATGACGAAGCGAATACCGGGGCCATCTACCGAACCAAACGACTCGGTAGAATGCAGAAAGCCCACTTTCGGACTGTCCATATCATCCGGAATGCCATGCAAATCGCCATTCGCCGACATACATTTTTTCTGTTCTTGTATATTTAACTTGTTCTTTTCCATTTCTTATCCTCTCTATTTGCCAATTAGAAACGGAGCGCTGTTGAGGCGCTCCGTTTCTTTTTCATATCCGAGCATATGACCATAGCTCCCTCATTTGATATAGAGTAAACTACAGTTTTTCTCGTTTTTACATCTTGTCGTGTGCCTGACGTGCTATCACATCTTCTTGTTGCTCGCGCGTTAAGTCGATGAATTTCACGGCATAACCACTCACACGAATGGTAAAATTAGCATATTCAGGTTTCTCAGGATGCTCCATGGCATCTTTCAACTTATCTACACCAAATACATTTACGTTGAGATGATGAGCACCACGACTGAAATAACCATCCATGACACCCACAAGTGTACGAGCGCGTTCTTCATCATCGTGTCCTAATGTATCGGGGCTGATAGTCTGTGTATTGCTAATTCCATCGAGCGCATACTCATAAGGCAACTTAGCCACAGAATTGAGCGATGCCAACAATCCGTTCTTCTCGGCACCATACGATGGATTTGCACCAGGCGCAAGGGGTGTTCCGGCCGGACGACCATCCGGCATATTACTGGTAAACTTACCATAAACCACATTAGAAGTAATGGTAAGGATACTGGTAGTAGGTTCGGATTCACGATAGGTATGGTGCTTCTTAATCATGCCGATAAACGTCTTGAGCAACCATACAGCAATATCATCCGCACGATCGTCATCATTTCCGTAACGGGGGAAGTCGCCTTCGGTCTTAAATTCGAGTGGGAATCCAGTCTCATCACGCAGGATATTGACCTTGGCATACTTGATAGCGCTGATAGAATCGACCACATGGCTGAAGCCAGCAATACCTGTTGCGAATGTTCTACGTACATCGGTATCAATAAGAGCCATCTCCGCTGCCTCATAAAAGTATTTATCGTGCATATAATGAATGAGGTTGAGGGTATTCACATATACACCTGCCAACCATTCCATCATATCCATGAAGCGAGGCATAAACTCATCGTAAGTCACCACGTCACCCTCTATTGGGCGCAAAGCAGGACCACATTGCTCGCGTGTTCTAGCATCTACACCACCGCTAATTGCATAAGTGAGACATTTAGCCAAGTTGGCACGAGCACCAAAGAATTGCATTTCCTTACCGGTCTGGGTAGCAGATACGCAACAACAAATACTGTAGTCGTCACCCCATACCGGACGCATCACCTCGTCGTTCTCATACTGAATAGAACTTGTCTTCACCGAAATAGCAGCTGTATACTTCTTGAAACCTTCGGGTAAACGCGGACTATAGAGCACAGTGAGGTTAGGTTCGGGCGATGGTCCCATATTCTCAAGCGTGTGAAGGAAGCGGAAGTCGCTCTTCGTCACCATCGAACGCCCGTCCATACCCATACCTGCCACCTCTAATGTAGCCCATACGGGGTCTCCACTGAATAGTTGATTGTATGAAGGAATGCGAGCAAACTTCACCATGCGGAACTTCATCACAAGGTGATCTATCAATTCTTGAGCCTCATCTTCGGTAAGAGTACCTTCACGGAAGTCGCGCTCAATATAAATATCAAGGAATGTTGAAATACGACCTACAGACATTGCTGCACCATTCTGCGTCTTGATGGCAGCCAGATAACCGAAATAAAGCCATTGAACAGCTTCACGAGCATTCTGTGCAGGTTGTGAAATATCATACCCATAGAGTTCAGCCATAGCCTTCATCTCTTTGAGTGCCTTTATCTGCATTGATATTTCTTCGCGCTGACGAATGACATTATCGGTCATCGTACCGTCTCCACAGAGATTCAAATCGTTCTTCTTCTCTTCTATCAAGAAGTCAACACCATACAGAGCTACACGGCGATAGTCGCCCACAATGCGTCCACGACCGTACGTATCGGGCAATCCTGTAAGAATATGATTGTGGCGTACCAACTTCATCTCGTCGGTATACGCATCGAAAACTCCATCATTATGAGTCTTACAATATTTCGTAAAGATTTCGTGCAACTTCTCAGACGGTGTATAGCCATAGGTGGTACAAGCCTGTTCTGCCATCTTAATACCGCCATAAGGCATGAAAGCACGCTTCAAAGGTTTGTCTGTCTGAAGTCCAACCACCTTTTCAAGGTCTTTCAATTGGCTGTCTATATAAGCCGAACCATAAGCTGTCATACTCGAAACGACTTCAGTCTCCATATCAAGTACACCACCTTTGGCACGTTCTTCTTTCTGTAACTGCTGCAAAATACCCCAAAGCTTATCCGTAGCAGCCGTTGGAGCCGCCAAGAAATCTTCGTTTCCGTCAAAGCCTGTGTAATTGTTTTGAATAAAATCTCGCACATTGACTTCGGTTGTCCACTGATGTCCTACGAAACTTCTCCATTCATTCTTCATTATCCTTAATATTATTGAGTGAAAAAATAAAATCTGTATACCTCTATAGTTATGTCATCTCATCTGTCCGAGAAGCATCTTTATCCTCTGTAAAGATTTCATCCGACAGGAAATCGAACTACAAAGGTAACACCATTTCTTCATATCAAAGAATATATGACATACACATTAAGGAAAAATACCAAGTAATGAGGATAAGAAACTCCTCACTACAGCAACCAGCCACAACATGGCTACCCTCTGCGTTAGCCGCTTGCCGGAATGAAATGACGGCTGGCGGACTAATAGGGATACAAAAATTGAATGCCTTTAGGTACTCCCCCTCAATCAAAACTGTTATTGGGCGAATACAATTCGCCCCTACTCATCACTCATAACTCCTCACTTCTTACTCTAAACTCGTCTACTTGTCAACTTAAAACCATCTCCCTCTCCTTGAGAGAGGGTTGAGGTGAGGTTACTGCAAGGGCTCAGCAGCTCTACTGCCAAGCCTATTCCGAAATGCTGAAAAGTCGAGGCAGCGATGCTGAGAAGCCGTTGCAACAGCCCCACCCCAGCCCTCCCCAAAAGGGGAGGGAGATGGTTTTAAGTGGATAAGTAGACGAGTTTAGAGTGAGAAGTAGGGGCGTGTTTGAAGCGAGAAATACGTTAATTGCACATACCCGATACTAGAGATTGGGAGTCATCTAACAAAAAGAGAGCAGGGACATGGTCACCTGCTCTCTCGTATTCATACATATACCGCACTCTATTTCCAACCCGGATTCTGTATCAGATTCTTGTTCAGCGTCAATTCGTTGGTCGGTATCGGATAGAACCAACGTCGGTCGGTATCGGTCCACTTGCGTCCCTTGTCATCGAGAGCTTTGGAAGAAGCATACTGATAAAGGTAGGTAGCACCATCATAGTTAATAACCGGACGCCCATTCTCGCCACCAAAGGTCACATTCTGCTTAGCATAAGTAGTCTTGACTGCGTCTGTTATCTTCAAACCAAACATGGTCTTGGGATTCTCCAACAACTTCATGGCATTCCAACGCTTGAGGTCATCGAGGCGTTGCCCCTCTGCTACCAACTCTATTCTGCGCTCGCGACGAATCTCATAAAGAAGGTTAGACAGGGCATAACCATAAGCGACAGGTTTGGCATCAGCCACCGGATTCACTGTCAAATGAGCCATTTCCACACGGTCGCGAAGTTTGTTGACGGTCTTGTCGAGTACATCTTGGGTACAAGTACCAAGCTCGGCTTTAGCCTCGGCATTGATTAACAAGACTTCAGCATAGCGATATACAAACCAATCGTAAGACGTATTACGAGCCTCGGCTTGCTTGGTATTGGCCGAACGATACTTCACACAGGGATAACCCGTAACGCCACTGTTGGAATTAACGTTGCCAACGTGCGATTCACGGACACCATTCTGTACGGTAAACGGACGATGGACGTTGTCGATAATCTGGTAGATACGTGGGTCGCGATTAGCAAACTCTTTCTCTTGATCGTCGTCGCCTTGGTAGCCTGAACCACTATTATAAATAGGAGTACCGTCTTTCATCAAGAACGATTCCACGAAATCTTTAGACAACCCCATACCATTTTGCGATACCTGACGGCCTGTCTCATGAGTCAATACGCCCGATGCATAATAACGAGCAAGAATTACCTCCTTGTTACCTGTGAGATCTTCTTGTACAAACTGGTTGCCATAATACAGCGGATAACCTTCAAATGCCAACTGTCCGGCGCCATTATCAGCTCCCTTAACAATATCGAATTTACCGGTAGCCATGATAGCATCGGTGACATCGGCAGCTTTCTTGAGAAGCGATTCGGCTGTAAGGTCGCCCGACTGTTTGTGGTATTTCTTATAAGTACCAAAGAAGAGACACACACGAGCCAACTGTGTACGGGCTGCTTCTTTATTCAAACGCCCTTTCTCCTCATTACCTGCTTCAGGCAAATTGGTCACGGCAAACTCCAAGTCTTCAATCACCTTGCCCAATACAAAGTCAGCCTTATCGCGTGCTTTGTACAACTGCTCGGTGTCGGTAGTCGTCAAGTCGGCATCGTACCAAGGCACATCGCCAAACATACGCAGCTTATCATAATAGAGAAGTGCTCTAAAGAATCTCACTTCGGCTACATATTTATTGATTTCGGCTTCTGTCCCGGTGACTGTATGATAACGCTTCAAGAAGTAGTTACAAGAACGAATATCATTCCAATACCATCCATTACCAGAGTTGGCATCGGTAGGTATCGTATATTCATCGAACAAATAGCCCACATAACTATTGGTTACGAAGTTGTCACTAGTATTATCTCCGGTAGCCGTAGGACTACTCAAGTACCCATAAAGACCATTGGCATAAAGCTTCAAGTCGTTGGGCGTGTGCCAATAAGATTCGTCGGTGAACGAGTCGATAGGCGATAAGTCCGTATAGTTGCATGAAGTCAGTATCGTTCCCGAAACGACTGATGCCACAAGGATTATATATTTTAGTTTCATCATTTCAGTATTTGATATTTAAGATTAGAAAGTAAGATTCAATCCAACAGAGATTTTTTTGTTGATAGGATAGGTCATATTGCTCAACGTTTCGGGATCGAACGCCTTAATCAACGGAGTGAATGTAAGCAAATTCTCGCCCTGAACAAATACTCTGAGACGCTGAATACCTACCTTGGAAGTGATGGTACGCGGAATCGTATAGCCGAGAACGATATTCTTCAATCGCACGTAACGGGCATTTTGGAGATAGCGTGAACTTGTCTGGCGGTTACCACCATTACGCCAACTTGGACGTGGGAAGTAAGCATTCGGATTGTCCTTGGTCCAATAATCGAGTGCGGTGGTAAGCGGAGTCTGCCATTCGTCGGTGAATCCCCAGAATGCTGAACCACCCACGGCATAGTCGCGCTTGCCTATACCCTGCCAAAACATATCGAAGTCGAAGCCCTTATACTCCAAACCGGCTGTGATACCAAAGGCATAACGAGGTGTGTTATTACCAATTATCTTACGGTCGCCCGGATCGTCGATAGTATTCTTACCCACATTAATCTTCTTATCGCCGTTCAAATCTTCGTACTTCACGTCGCCGGCCTGCCATTTACCACCATAGAGGTAAGACTGGTCTTGAGAGGCTGCTTCAGCATCTGTCTGGAACAAACCGTTAGAGACGTATCCCCAAATTTCGCCTATCTTGTGGCCAACATAGTAATTGCTAATCAAACCGGTAGGATTGGAGAAGCGCGTAATGGTAGACTGATAGTCGGAAAGAACAGCCTTGATGTGGTAACTCAAGCCATTCTTCAACTGGTCTTGCCACCCTGCTGAGAGTTCCCAACCCACAGTTTTCAGGTCGGCAGCATTCTCACGAGGAACGGCAGCACCCAAAGTTGCGGGTAGAACCTGACCAGTGGTCAACATATCTTTGGTGTTACGGCGATACCAATCGAAAGAGAGATTGAAGCGATTACGGAACATATTGACATCGAAACCGAAATCTATCTGATTGACAGTCTCCCATGTGAAGGTAGGACTTACAAGCCCCGGAGCCGTAATAGCAACCGGGCGAACCTCGTTCAACAAAATACCATAAGAGCTATTGACACCATACGTAGCCAAATAAGGAAAGTCGCCATCGACCACTTGGTTACCCAGTGAGCCGTAGGAAACGCGAACCTTCAAATTATCCCACCAACTACGGAGCGGTTCCCAGAATTTTTCTTCGGATACACGCCAAGCTGCTGATGCCGAGGGGAAGAAAGAGTAGCGGTTACCTTTAGCAAATTTAGAGGAACCATCGTAACGACCATCGAGTTCCAGCAAGTAACGACCACGATAGTCATAATTGATTCTTGTGAACATACCATTGACCGCCCACTGGCTCTCTTTAGAACTCATACGCATGTCACCGGTCGCTAAATTAAGCGATGGATTCTCTGCATCAATCAGATTAGCGCGCCCTGTATAATGATATCTGGTGTGTTTCTTCTCTTGGTTATAACCCATCATCACCTTAAAATTATGCACATCTTGCAATGAGAAAGAATACTCGGCAAAGGCATTGAAGGCATTGTAGTAATCGTCTTCATTGGCCAAGGTGACACTACTTGGATTAGTCCAAGGATAATAATTCTCTGTTCCGGCAACAGCCGTATAGTCGTAGAAGTTTCTGACATGCTCTTGAGAAGAATATCCATAGTAGTTCCAAGTATAATCGGCATTAATGACCAACCCTTTTATTGGCGTGATTCGCACGGCACCGGTCATCCAAAGGTCGTTATTCCTGTAATTGGCGTTACCACCTTGAGCCTGTAAAGCCACCGGATTGGTATAGCTACCCTGTCCAGCATAGTGCCCATCGGGATGCCTAACCGGCATCAATGGACTCAAGTCGCTCTTCAACATGCCGCTATAAGCCGACAATCCACTGTAAGCAGTAGAGTTCATGGCAGTGGTACCACCGGTTGGATGCAACTCCGTGGTATAAGTATGAGCAATCTTTCCGGATACATTCAACCAAGGAGTAACCTGCGTAGACACATTGATATTGGCGTTGTACTTCTTGTATTGGTCATTGGCTGCCTTGAGAATACCACCCTGATCGTTCATACCGACAGACATATAATAAGTGGTCTTCTCGCTGCCACCACTGATATTGGCATTATAAATCTGTGAGAAAGAAGTCTTATAAAGTTCTTTCCACCAGTCGGTGTTACCGCAATACTGATACTTATAAGTAGCATCACCGCCCATAGAGGGATCGAAAAATACCGGAGAGTCGTAATTCCCGTTGAAATAATCATTGGTGTACTTGTAGATTTGCGAAGGATAATAGGCGTTTCCCTCATTGGCAAGATCTTTCATTTTCAGGAAATCTACAGAGTTAATATTGTGCATAGAACGCGCCGGATTCTGCCAATAGCCCGTTGCATTCAATGAAACTGTGGGCTTACCGGAATGTCCTTTCTTGGTAGTAATCAAGATAACGCCATAAGCTGCACGGGCACCATAGATGGCTGCCGAGGCCGCATCCTTTAATACTGAAATGGATTCGATGTCATCCGGATTCACCAAATTGGCATCCATCTGAACATTGTCGACCAATACGAGTGGCCCACCACCATTCAATGACGTGGTACCACGGATGTTGAAAGCCGAGCTAGAACCCGGAGCACCACCCGAATTCATCGTGATATTCAAATTAGGAACCACACCTTGAAGTCCTTGACCGATATTAGTGATGGGGCGATCGGCCAACACCTTGCCATTAACCTGAGCCACGGCACCGGTCAGATTGGCTTTCTTCTGTGTACCATACCCCACAACAACCAACTCTTCGAGCGATTGTGAATCTTCATCCATAACCACTTCCAGATTTGAACCGGCTTTGGCAACCACAGTCTTGGCAGTATATCCCACATAAGTGATGACCAGCGTAGCATTGTCGGGAGCACCGGTTAGGACAAAATTACCATCAATATCGGTCACAGCAGCAGCTGTTCCGCCTTTCACTTTGACAGCTGCCCCTATCAGCGGTTCTCCTTTTGAGTCGACCACGCGACCGGTGATTCTTTTCGTTTGTTGTGTATTGTTGACAGAGTGAGTCTGTATTTTCTCACTTTCTATATTGTTCGCAAGAATGGCATCGGCTCCCTTACGAACTTCATAGCGCATATTTTGCGAATGAAGAACGCCCACACGGGTGTTTCCGGCCAACAGATTGTTTTGGTTTTGACCGAATGGCGTAATGACACCGGCCGCACAAAGTGCTAACAAACCATACCTTTTGATTTTGTAATGAAGCATAGTATATTAGGTTTTACATTATTAGATTATAATTAGACTTTAATAATAACAACATGACGCTCTAAGTGTTCATCAATGATATAGCGCATTTTCGCATGCGCTCATAGAATCTTTCTGATGGTATTGACCTCCTTTCCTTGATTAAAAGGTTTGTATCATCGCTGGGAATATTCACTTAAGAAACGTTTTTGAGGGTTATTCCCACCGCTATTATTCTCACTCAATCGTAGCAAAAATAATATTTTCAATTGATACCAACAAATCGTCGAATGTTTTTTTTTATATTTAAAAGCAAAAAAGTTACAGACTATCAATAACTAAGAAACAAAAAAGCACCATATAACAATAATATCTAGAAAATATTCAAAAATCAGACTTCCACTATAAGGTAGATAGATTGCTTTTTTCTTTCACTGGCAAGAAGAAAAACACGAAATAACGCTCACTTTTCCACGCAAAGTGTTACCTTTGCAACTGAAATAGTGAGCGTTCTTTGGTTATACAAAGCAATGAACTTTCAAGCATATCGCTCATTTCTAAATCGTTACCTATACGACCTGCATTTAATCGCAGAACCTTGTACTTTAAGCACTTAGCCCAGAATCATATTTTTTTAGCGGACAGCAATAAAAAGAAATAAAGAGATGAGACATAGAATAAAAAAGCGCCTCCACTCTTTCGAATGGAAGCGCTTTATTGTTGTAATAATCAGCGTGTGATTATTCTGCTGTCTTGGTTTCTTCTGCTGCAGACTCTGCCTTAACTTCTTCTGCTACAGGAGCAGCCTCTGTTGCGGTAGCAGTAGACTTGCGACTACGACGTGTCTTCTTAGCTGCTGCAGGAGTTTTTGCCATGTTCTCATCGAAGTCTACGAGTTCGATGAAAGCAATCTCAGCTGCATCACCCTGACGAGTACCCAACTTGATAACACGTGTATAACCACCGGGACGATCAGCCACCTTTGCAGCTACCTCACCAAACAATGCCTTCACAGCTTCCTTATTTTGTAAATAGCGGAAGACTACACGACGAGAGTTTGTGCTATCATCCTTTGAACGGGTGATAAGGGGTTCTACATACTTCTTCAAGGCCTTAGCCTTAGCAAGGGTCGTAGTGATTCTTTTGTGCATAATCAAAGAGATAGCCATATTTGCGAGCATGGCATCACGATGAGATGCAGTACGACCTAGGTGGTTGAATTTTTTATTATGTCTCATTTTTGTTTTTTACTTTGATGGATGGAATTTAGAAATTATATTGTTCTAGTCTATTTATTAACTTGTCAACTAGCTCTGTTATGAGCTTATTACTCGTCAACTCAGAAACTAAAGAACTCAAAACTGTCTTTATTCCTTATCCAGTTTATACTTTGTGATGTCGGTTCCAAATGACAGATTCAGACCTTCGAGCAAATCATCAAGCTCAGAAAGCGATTTCTTACCAAAGTTGCGGAACTTCAAGAGGTCGGTCTTGTTGTACTGTACCAAGTCGCCGAGCGTCTCAACATCAGCTGCTTTCAAGCAGTTAAGAGCACGAACACTAAGGTTCATATCAATCAACTTTGTCTTGAGAAGCTGGCGCATGTGAAGAACTTCTTCGTCGAACTCTTGGTTACCATCTTGATCAGGATTTTCCAAAGTAATCTTCTCATCAGAGAAGAGCATGAAATGGTAAATCAAAATCTTAGCGGCCTCTTTCAGTGCATCCTTAGGAGATATGGAACCATCTGTTGTAACTTCGATAACCAGTTTATCATAGTCGGTCTTTTGTTCAACACGATATGGCTCAACTGAATACTTTACGTTACGGATTGGGGTGTAGATAGAATCTATAGGAAGGACGTTGACGTCTGTACAGAACTCACGATTCTCGTCAGCCGGCACATAGCCACGCCCCTTGTTAACAGTAAGATCTATCTGCATTGAAGCTTTGACATCTAAATGACAAATCACCAAATCAGGGTTTAACACTTCAAATCCAGTCAGATACTTGCCTATATCTCCTGCCTTGAACTCGGTTGAATTCTCAACAGTGATACTAACTTTCTCGTTCTCGAATTCTTCTACTACTTGCTTGAATCTTACTTGTTTCAAATTCAAGATAATGTTGGTAACATCCTCCTTGACCCCCGGTACCGAAGAGAACTCATGCTCAACACCAGCGATACGGATGGTATTGATAGCATAGCCTTCGAGGGATGAAAGAAGAATGCGGCGCAAAGAGTTACCAATGGTAACTCCGAAGCCCGGCTCTAAAGGACGGAATTCAAACTTTCCGAACTTATCATCAGCCTCCAGCATTACAACTTTATCAGGTTTTTGAAATGCTAATATCGCCATTAATTTAATGATTTATTTAGAGTACAACTCAACGATTAACTGTTCCTTAATATTCTCTGGAATGTCAGCACGCTCCGGCTTGTGCAGGAACTTACCACTCTTTGTATTATCATCCCACTCCATCCATGGATATTTGCTGTGGTTGAAACCAGCAAGAGCTGCTTCGATAACTTCGAGTGACTTAGACTTCTCACGAACACCAATAACTTGACCCGGTGCTACAGCGTAAGAGGGAATATTTACTACCTGACCGTCAACAACGATATGTTTGTGACCAACCAACTGACGTGCAGCAGCACGAGTAGGAGCGATTCCCAAACGGAACACTACGTTGTCGAGACGGCTCTCCAAGTTTTGGAGCAGAACCTCACCGGTAATACCCTCAGCCTTAGCTGCCTTATCAAACATATTACGGAACTGACGCTCAAGTACTCCATAAGTGTACTTGGCTTTTTGCTTCTCTGCCAACATGACACCGTACTCAGAAACTTTTCTGCGACGGTTGTTGCCATGCTGTCCAGGAGGGAAGTTTCTCTTGGACAAAACTTTGTCAGCGCCGAAGATGGGTTCACCAAATCGACGTGCAATCTTAGATTTCGGACCTATGTATCTAGCCATAAAATAAAAATATGCTTATAATTTAATTGTATCTGTGATAGTGCAATCTTCTCAAGAAGGATTAGACCTTACGACGCTTGGGAGGACGGCAACCGTTGTGTGGTAATGGAGTAACATCGACAATCTCTGTCACTTCGATACCTGCACCATGTACGGCGCGGATAGCTGATTCACGTCCATTACCCGGACCTTTAACGTATGCCTTCACCTTGCGTAGACCCAAATCGAAAGCTACTTTCGCACAATCCTCACCTGCCATCTGAGCAGCATAAGGAGTATTCTTCTTTGAGCCACGGAATCCCATCTTACCAGCAGAAGACCAAGAGATAACCTGACCCTCGCTATTTGCTAAAGACACAATGATATTATTGAAAGAGCTGTGCACATGGAGCTGGCCGATAGCGTCAACTCTTACATTTCTTTTCTTAGATGTTGCTTTTGTTTTTGCCATAATCTTTTTTAGTTTTGAGTTTTAAGTTTTTGAGTTTTTGAGTTTAGCTTATGAAGCAATCGACAAAAAAACTAAAGAACCGAAAACTAAATTTTACTTAGTAGCTTTCTTCTTGTTAGCAACAGTCTTCTTCTTTCCCTTACGGGTACGTGCATTATTCTTGGTGCTCTGACCACGAACAGGAAGACCATTACGATGACGAACTCCACGATAGCAACCAATATCCATCAGTCGCTTGATATTCATCTGGATCTCAGAACGGAGATCACCTTCTACTTTGAATTCAGCGCCGATAATTTCACGGATACTAGCTGCCTGATCATCAGTCCATTCGCTGACCTTCAGGTCGCGGCTTACGCCGGCTTTATCCAATATCTTTGCTGAACTACTTCGACCGATACCATAGATATAGGTCAATGCGATTTCGCCACGCTTATTCTGGGGCAAATCTACTCCAACAATTCTTATTGCCATTCTTAATTGAATAAAAATAAATTAATAAAATCTGATTTCTTGCTAAAGAGTTTGCAAAGTTAAAGATAAAATTGTATATCTTTTTACTTTTACAATACTTTAACATTAACCCTGACGCAACTTGTACTTAGGGTTTTTCTTGTTGATAACGAACAAACGACCTTTACGACGAACGATTTTGCAGTCGGGTGTACGCTTCTTTAATGATGCTCTTGTCTTCATATCTTGAAATATTACTTGTATCTGAAAACTATTCTGCCCTTTGTCAGGTCGTAGGGACTCATCTCTACTTTAACCTTGTCTCCGGGAAGGATTTTAATGTAATGCATTCTCATCTTACCTGAGATATGCGCTATAATCTGAACCCCGTTTTCAAGTTCCACACGGAACATTGCATTGGAAAGACTTTCCAAAATGGTTCCGTCCTGTTCGATAGCGGATTGTTTTGCCATAACTAATTTAAATCTCTTTCAAAATGTTCAATATCTTCGAACGTTGATAAAATCTCTGCTTTGCCCTTACAAATTGCAATTGTGTGCTCGAAATGAGCTGCCGGCTTACGATCAAGAGTCATAATTCCCCATCGATCGGGCAACAGCCCTATATGTCGATCACCCTGAGTAATCATGGGCTCTATCGCAATACACATCCCTGCTTTCAGCAAGATACCGGAACCACGAGAACCATAGTTTGGAATTGAAGGGTGTTCATGCATTTCCTTTCCAATTCCATGCCCAGTCAATTCCCTGACGACTCCATATCCTTGGGTTTCACAATAATGTTGAACAGCATATCCAATGTCTCCCACTCTATTCCCAGCAACTGCTTGTTCGATACCCAAATAAAGAGACTCCTTTGTAATCTTTAGCAATTGTTTAGTCTCTTCTACGACCTCACCTACACAAAAAGTATAGGCAGAGTCTCCATTGTATCCATCAAGTAACGTGCCACAGTCTATTGATATAATGTCACCATCTTTCAATATAGTTTGCTCATTGGGAATCCCATGAACAACAACCTCATTCACCGAAGTGCAGATAGAGGCGGGAAAAGGCTCTCCATAAGGATTAGGAAAGTTCTTGAACGTAGGGACAGCCCCATGGTCTCTAATGAACTCTTCTGCAATCTTATCCAAATGGAGAGTCGTTACACCCGGCTTAATATGTTTTGCTAATTCCGCAAGCGTCTCCCCGACGAGTCGGTTTGCCTTGCGCATCAGTTCTATTTCATCATCCGTTTTCAGAGATATCTTCATCTTACAGCTTAGTATGCTGAGACACCTCCGTTATTGCGCGTATGCCCAGAATTCAACAATCCATCATAGTGACGCATCATCAAGTGGCTTTCAATCTGCTGTAGCGTATCAATAACCACACCGACAAGAATCAATAATGATGTTCCTCCGAAGAACTGAGAAAACGCATTCTGAACATTCAACAGTCCAGCAAGAGCTGGCATGACGGCAATGAACGCAATGAATAATGAACCCGGCAAAGTAATACGAGACATTATGGTGTCTATATAATCAGCGGTTTCCTTTCCGGGTCTGATTCCCGGAATGAATCCATTGTTACGCTTCATATCCTCAGCCATCTGGGTTGGATTCAATGTAATAGCCGTGTAGAAATATGTAAATGCGATGATTAAAGTCACATAAATGATATTGTACAACAAGCTGTGGTTGTCCATCAAAGAACTGATAACCCAAGAAGTACTTTCAGACTGATACTGAACAATAGCCAAAGGGATGAACATCAGTGCCTGAGCAAAGATGATAGGCATCACATTAGCTGCGAAAAGTTTCAGAGGAATATACTGACGAGCACCACCATATTGTTTGTTTCCTACAAGACGCTTTGCATACTGAACAGGAACCTTACGAGTTCCTTGAACCAACAGAAGAGATGCACATACCACAAAATACAGTATCAACAGCTCAACAATGAACATTACTAGACCACCACCAGAGATAGCAGTGAATCTAGAGCCGATTTCCTGTACGAATGCCTGTGGCAAACGTGCAATGATACCGAGCATAATAATCAAAGAGATACCGTTTCCGACACCTTTATCCGTGATACGCTCACCCAACCAGAGGATAAACATACTGCCTGCTGCCAATATAATTGTGGCAGGAATCATAAAGACGGTCCAAGAGATGCCGGAAGCCAAAGCTTGGCTTGCCTGCATCTTTAGATTCAACAGGTAAGACGGTGCTTGGAATAGCAGGATAGCTACTGTAAGCACACGTGTATACCAGTTAATTTTCTTATGACCGCTTTCACCTTCACGCTGCATCTTCTGGAAATAAGGAACAGCGACAGCAAGCAGCTGCATAACAATAGAAGCTGAGATGTAGGGCATGATTCCAAGTGCAAAGATAGATGCATTGGAAAATGCTCCACCAGAGAACATGTCCAAAAGTGACATAAGGCCACCTGAGGTTTGCGACTGAAGTTTGTCCAACATAGCCGGATTGATACCGGGAAGTACAACGAACGACCCAAAACGGTAGATAGCCGTAAACAGAAGAGTGATAAGGAGTCGCTGACGCAAGTCCTCCACCTTCCAACAGTTCTTTAGTGTCTCAATAAACTTTTTCATTTGTTAGATTATAGTTGCGTTACCACCAACTGCCTTGATAGCTTCTTCGGCAGTCTTAGAGAAAGCATTTGCTTCAACTTCAATTTTAGCCTTCAACTCGCCATTACCCAAAATTTTAACGAGTTCCTTACCATTGGTAAGTCCTGCTTCTTTGAGTTCTGCGATTCCAATCTTTGCCAGATTCTTGCTCTCAGCAATCTTCTGAAGAGTAGACAAGTTCACTGCCAAATATTCCTTATGGTTGATATTCTTGAAACCAGCCTTCGGAACACGACGCTGTAGTGGCATCTGACCACCTTCGAAACCAATCTTTCTCTTATAACCAGAACGAGCCTTAGCACCCTTGTGACCACGGGTAGAAGTTCCACCAAGTCCAGAACCGGTACCACGACCGATTCGACGACGAGAATGAGTAGAACCCTCTGCTGGTTTCAAATTATTTAATTTCATAATCGATTCGATATTAAAGATTCATTATTCAACTACGGTTACCAGGTGATGCACCTTGCGGATCATACCACGGATGCTAGGGGTATCTTCAACCTCTACAATCTGAGAGATTTTACGAAGTCCTAAAGCCAAGAGGGTACGCTTCTGGTCAACTGGATAACCAATCTTACTTTTAATCTGCTTGATCTTAATTGTTGCCATTGTCTTTCCTATTAACCATTAAACACCTTTTGCATGCTGATACCACGTGCACCTGCAATTGTATAGGCATCGCGCATCTGGCTTAAAGCTAGAATTGTAGCCTTTACAAGGTTATGAGGATTTGATGAACCCTTAGATTTTGCAAGAACATCTGTAACACCTGCTGATTCCAGTACGGCACGCATAGCACCTCCTGCAACCATTCCTGTACCGGCAGCAGCCGGACGCAAGAATACTTGAGCTCCGCCAAATGAGACCTCAATCTCATGAGGAACGGTTCCATTAAGTACAGGAACTTTTACAAGGTTCTTCTTTGCAGATTCTACGCCTTTAGCGATAGCAGTAGTTACCTCACCGGCTTTGCCGAGGCCCCAGCCGATAACACCTTTGCCATCACCAACAACGACGATAGCAGCGAATGTGAATGTACGACCACCCTTAGTAACCTTGGTTACACGGTTGATAGCAACCAGATGATCCTTCAATTCTACGTCACTATTTACTTTTACTTTATTCATTGCCATAATCGTTTAAAATTTAAGACCACCCTTACGTGCACCATCTGCCAATTCCTTGACACGGCCATGATAAAGATAGCCATTACGGTCGAACACTACAGACTCTATACCTGCAGCTTTAGCCTTTTCGGCAACCAGCTCACCTACTTTAGCAGCCTGCTCGCACTTAGCCATTTTCTCAAGACCTAATGAAGAAGCAGCAGCAAGAGTTGTACCTGTCAAATCGTCAATAACCTGAGCGTAGATTTGCTTGTTAGAGCGGAATACGCTAAGACGAGGACGCTCAGCTGTTCCGTTTACTCTTTTACGAACACGGAACTTTATCTTAATTCGTCTTTCAACTTTCTTTGTTGTCATAATCGTAAATAATTAAAATTACTTAGCTGAAGCTGTCTTACCAGACTTTCTGCGAATAACCTCGCCTTGGAAAAGGATACCCTTACCCTTGTAAGGTTCAGGCATACGGAAAGAACGAATCTTTGCACAGATAAGTCCTAACAACTGCTTATCACAAGTTTCCAAAATAAGAAGTGGATTCTGGTTTCTTTCAGACTTTGTCTCAACCTTCACCTCAGAAGGCAATTCAATAAAGATAGGGTGTGTATAACCCAATGACAACTCAATCAAGTTGCCTTGGTTAGAAACACGGTAACCTACACCTACCAGTTCCAAAACTTTCTTGTAACCCTCGCTTACACCAACAATCATGTTGTTTACCAACGAACGGTATAGACCATGGAAAGCCTGTTTCTGCTTAACATCTACAGAGCTATTCTCATCAATATCGAAAATTATCTGGCCATTCTCATTTGTAAACTTGATAGAAGGATCAATCTGCTGCGAAAGTTCACCTTTAGGGCCTTTAACAGATACTACATTTGTCTTCTCATCGAAATTAACAGTAACTCCAGCGGGAATACTAATTGGCAATTTTCCTATTCTTGACATATAAAATCCTCCAATTAATAAATGTAGCAAAGAACTTCACCGCCAATTTTCAAACCAGCAGCCTCTTTGTCTGTCATAACACCTTTGGATGTAGATAAGATAGCAATACCTAATCCGTTAATAACTCTCGGCATATCCTTGTATCCCGTATATTTACGGAGACCAGGAGTTGATACACGCTTCAAACTCTTGATAGCGCTCTCTTTTGTTGTTGGGTTGTACTTAAGAGCAACCTTAATAGAACCCTGAGGACCATCCTCTATGAACTTATAGTTCAGGATGTAACCCTTCTCGAAGAGAATCTTTGTGATTTCTTTCTTCAAGTTAGACGCAGGTACTTCAACCACACGGTGGTGAGCCATAATGGCATTTCTGAGTCTAGTCAGATAATCTGCTATTGGATCTGTCATATTATATAAAAGTTTAATTGATCGGGACCTTCCCGACAATATTAAATAATCTTGTTTTGAACGAACTAAATCGTTTAAGGATTACCAGCTTGCTTTCTTCACTCCGGGAATCAAACCTGCTGAAGCCATCTCACGGAACTGAATACGAGAGAGACCGAACTGACGAATATATCCTTTTGGACGTCCAGTCACCTTGCAACGGTTATGAAGACGGATAGGGTTTGCATTCTTTGGAATAGCCTGAAGCTTACGAGCTGCCTCATAAGCTTCTGCATAATCCTCAGAAGTAGCTATAATCTTTTTCAGAGCTGCGCGCTTTTCAGCATAACGAGCAACAAGTTTTGCACGCTTTACCTCGCGAGCTTTCATTGATTCTTTTGCCATATTGCTTAATCCTTTTTAGCGTTCTTGAATGGAAGACCAAATGCCTTAAGAAGAGCATAGCCCTCCTCATCGGTTTTAGCTGAGGTCACGAATGTAATATTCATACCCTGAATACGATCAATCTCATCGAGGTTGATTTCTGGGAAGATAATCTGTTCTGTGATACCCAATGTATAGTTACCACGACCATCAAACTTGCTCTCAATACCCTTAAAGTCACGGATACGAGGAAGAGCGACGCGAACAAGCTTCTCCAAGAACTCATACATACGCTCGCGACGAAGAGTTACCATCACACCGATAGGCATCTTCTTACGAAGTTTGAAGTTGGCGATATCCTTCTTAGAATATGTTGCCACAGCCTTCTGACCAGTAATTGCAGTAATCTCATTGACAGCTACGTCAACAATCTTCTTGTCTTGTGTAGCATCGCCAAGTCCTTGGTTGATAACAATCTTCTTCAGTACAGGAATCTGCATTGCTGAAGAATAGTTGAATTGCTTCTGAAGTTCAGGAGCGATAGTCTCTTTATAGACTTTCTTTAACTGTGCTGTATCCATTACTTAATTTCCTCCCCTGACTTTTTAGCGATGCGAACTTTCTTTCCATCCTCTGTAACCTTAACACCAACACGAGTAGGCTTGCCACTCTTAGGGTCTATCAAGCTCAGATTAGAGATATGGATAGGAGCTTCTTGCTTAACAATTCCTCCTTGAGGATTTTTTGCTGAAGGCTTCGCGCTCTTAGAAACGAGATTACGGCCTTCAACGATGGCACGATTCTCGTCTACCAAGATCTTAAGAACCTTCCCTGATTTACCCTTATCCTTGCGATCTCCAGCAAGTACGATAACGGTATCGCCTTTCTTTATATGTAATTTATTCATTACTCTACTCATTAAAAATTAAAGAACTTCAGGTGCCAAAGAAACCACTTTCATATTCACTGCACGCAACTCACGAGCTACCGGACCAAAGATACGGCTACCGCGGAGTTCACCGGCGTTGTTCAAAAGCACGCATGCATTATCGTCAAAACGAATATAAGAACCGTCGGCACGACGAATCTCCTTCTTTGTGCGTACGATCAAAGCCTTAGATACTGCACCCTTTTTCAAATCACTTGATGGGATAACGTTCTTGACAGAAACGACAATCACGTCACCAACACTTGCATAACGACGGCCGGTACCACCGAGAACACGGATGCAAAGAGCCTCACGTGCACCGCTGTTATCACATACTGTAAGTCTTGATTCTGCTTGTATCATAATTACTTAGCTTTTTCAACAATTTGTACTAATCTCCATCTCTTTGTTCTTGACAAAGGACGAGTTTCCATGATGAGTACGGTATCGCCTACATTGGCCTCGTTCTTTTCATCATGAGCATGGTATTTCTTTGTCTTCTGGACAAACTTACCATATATCGGGTGCTTCTCCTTGAACTTAGCAGCGATAACAATGGTTTTATCCATTTTGTTGCTGACAACGACACCCTGTCTTACTTTTCTTAAATTTCTTGTTTCCATCTGGACCATTGTTATTTATTAAGTTCTCTCTGATGAAGTTCGGTCTCAATACGCGCGATATCACGACGAGCAACCTTAATCTGTGATGGATTTTCAAGAGGAGCAATCGCATGATTCAACTTCATCTGCTGAAGCTTGGCACGGGTAGCTTCCAATTTCTCAACCAATTCCTTGGTTTCGAGTTCTCTTACTTCTTTAATCTTCATAGCTTAAGCGTTTTTATCGTAATCACGTCTAACAATAAACTTAGTCTTCACAGGTAGTTTCTGTGCAGCAAGACGAAGAGCCTCTTTGGCAATGTCAAAACTTACACCTTCAACTTCGAAGAGGATGCGCCCGGGAGTTACCGGTGCTACCCATCCTGCTGGATCACCTTTACCTTTACCCATACGGACATCAGCAGGCTTACGAGTAATAGGCTTGTCCGGGAAAATACGAATCCAAACCTGCCCCTGACGATTCATGTAGCGGTTCAAGGCTACACGAGCAGCTTCTATCTGACGGCTATCTATCCATTTTGGTTCAAGAGTCTTGATACCAAAAGAACCGAAAGCCAGTTGTGTCCCTCTGTGGGCGTTGCCTTTATTGCCACGTCCATCTTGAGGCCTTCTATATTTTACTCTTTTTGGCTGTAACATGATAGCTTCTACTTTTAACGGTTATTGTTTCTCTTGCGATTACCGCGACCACCCTGACGAGCGCCACCATTCTGACGGCCAGCACTCTGCTTCTCCTGTGTGAAGTTAGGTGTCAAGTCTTTCTTTCCGTAAACTTCTCCACGGCAAATCCAAACCTTTATACCCAGCAGACCCACCTTTGTGAGCGCCTCGGTCTGACAATAATCGATGTCTGCACGGAATGTATGGAGTGGAGTACGTCCTTCCTTAAACATTTCCTTACGAGCCATTTCAGCTCCGTTCAGACGACCAGTAATTTGAACTTTAATACCTTCTGCACCAGCGCGCATTGTATTTTGAACTGCCATCTTGATGGCACGACGATAAGAAATCTTTCCCTCTACTTGACGAGCGATGTTGTAACCTACAATGTTAGCGTCCAACTCAGGTTTCTTAACCTCAAAGATGTTGATTTGAATATCTTTCTTATAAAGTTTCTTCAACTCCTCTTTGAGCTTGTCTACATCCTGTCCACCCTTACCGATGACGATACCCGGACGAGCAGTACAAATAGTGATGGTGACGAGCTTCAAAGTACGTTCAATGACAATACGAGAAAGGCTAGCTTTAGCCAAGCGCTCGTTCAGATACTTACGGATTTTCATATCCTCTACGAGGCTGTCTCCGAAGTCCTTGCCACCAAACCAATTTGATTCCCAACCACGGATAATACCAAGACGGTTGCTTATTGGATTAACTTTCTGTCCCATTCTATTTATTATTTTTCGTCGTTAGTTTTGGCATCAACAAACAATGTCACGTGATTAGAGCGCTTGCGGATTCTATAACCACGACCCTGAGGTGCAGGGCGCATACGCTTCATAGTAACACCTTCATCTACGAAGATTTTGCTGATATAGAGTTCACCGTCTTCAGCCTTGCGGTCATTCTTAGTCTCCCAGTTAGCGATAGCTGAGCGCAGCAATTTCTCAATGTCTGCAGCAGCCTGCTTTTTAGAGAACTTCAGTACTCCGAGGGCGCGATTCACTTCCATACCACGAACCATGTCTACCACGTAGCGCATCTTTCGGGGAGATGAGGGGACGCCATTGAGCTTAGCGAAGTACAGATTTTTGCGAGCTTCTTTATTTCTTTCAGCTGCTATATGTTTTCTTGCTCCCATTATTATTTCTAATTTTTAAATGGATTAAACCCGCTTACTTCTTGTTGTTACCTGAGTGACCACCGAAGCGACGTGTCGGAGAAAATTCGCCGAGCTTGTGTCCTACCATGTTCTCAGTAATGTAAACAGGGATAAATTTGTTTCCGTTATGAACTGCAACAGTGTGTCCCACGAAATCGGGGGAAATCATTGATGCTCTGGCCCATGTCTTTACGACATTCTTTTTACCACTCTCATTCATGGCGAGAATTTTCTTCTCGAGTGATACGTTGATATATGGACCTTTTTTTAATGAACGACTCATAATTTACTCTTAGTTAACTTAATTATTTATTAGCCCTTTCAATAATATACTTGTTAGAGAGCTTCTTAGGTGCACGAGTCTTGAGACCCTTAGCGTACAAGCCCTTACGTGAACGTGGGTGACCACCACTCTGGCGACCTTCACCACCACCCATTGGGTGATCAACAGGGTTCATAACAACACCACGGTTGTGAGGACGACGACCCAACCAGCGTGAGCGCCCAGCCTTACCAGACTGCTCCAATGCGTGATCGGAGTTACCTACACTACCTACAGTAGCCTTACAAGCAGAGAGGACTTTACGAGTCTCTCCAGAAGGGAGCTTGATTACACAATAACTACCCTCACGAGAAGTCAACTGAGCAAAATTACCAGCCGAACGAACGAGCAAAGCACCCTGACCCGGACGTAACTCAATATTATGAATTACAGTACCCACGGGGATGTTTGCCAAAGGCAGAGAGTTACCAACCTCAGGAGCAGCTTCTGCACCTGACATCAAGGTTGTACCCACTTGCAGTCCATTGGGAGCAATAATGTAACGTTTTTCACCATCAGCATAGTACAACAAAGCGATACGAGCCGAACGGTTCGGATCGTATTCGATTGTCTTTACTACAGCTGGAACACCATCTTTCTCTCGCTTGAAATCGATCAAACGATACTTACGCTTATGGCCACCGCCAATGTAGCGTACGGTCATCTTACCGGTGTTGTTTCGACCACCGGTAGAACGCTTACCGTAAACGAGAGACTTCTCTGGCACGGATGCAGTAATATCCTCGAACGTGCCAATAACTTTGTGTCTTTGACCCGGAGTAACGGGCTTTAATTTACGTACTGCCATTTTTTATTTAAATATTGCTGTAAAAATCAATTGTGTCGCCTTCTTTCAACGTAACGACTGCCTTCTTGAATGCGTTCTTCTGTCCTTTCACAAGACCGGCCTTGGTATAACGACTTTGGCGCTTACCAGCATAACGAGCGGTATTCACATCCACTACTTTCACATTGTACTGACCTTCGACCTCGTTCTTGATTTGGAGCTTGTTTGCCTCAGGGCGCACGATAAAACCGAAACGGTTCGGACGCTTCTCTGTAATTTTGGTCATCTTCTCGGTGACCAGAGGTTTTACAATAAATGCCATAATTTACTTCTCCTTGATTACTTTGTTAAGATCTCGTCGATGGTCTTCAGTGAATTCTCAGTAATGACTACAACATCTGCATTCAAAACTTTATAGGCATTGAGTGTAGACGCGAGCATAACTTCAGAACGCTGCAAGTTACGAGCTGACAAATATACATTTTTATCTACTTCTGGCAAAAGAACGAGTGTCTTCTTACCGTCAACTTTGATATTTTTAGCAAAGTTTACGAAATCTTTTGTCTTTGGAGCATCAAAATTGAAGTCCTCAACAACAACAATCGCATTATCTTGAGCCTTGTAAGACAAAGCAGATTTACGAGCAAGAGCCTTTACTTGCTTGTTCAATTTGAAACGATAGTCACGTGGCTTAGGACCGAATACACGACCACCACCAACAAGTACAGGTGAGTTGATATCACCGCGACGAGCACCGCCACCACCTTTCTGACGTCCCAACTTACGGGTAGAACCACTAACTTCACTTCTCTCTTTCGACTTAGCGGTACCCTGACGCTGATTAGCGAGATACTGCTTTACATCAAGATAAAGCACGTGATCGTTAGGTTCAATTCCGAAGATAGATTCGTTTAACGTAACCTTTCTCCCGGTCTCCTGACCATTGATATTTAATACGCTAACTTCCATTATTTCTCTATTAATACGGTTGAACCTTTGCATCCAGCGAATGAACCTTTTACAATGATAAGATTCTGCTCTGGAATTACCTTTAACACTTTGAGGTTCTGAGTAGTAACTCTGTCGCCTCCCATTTGGCCGCCCATGCGCATACCCTTAAATACCTTTGCAGGGTAAGAACAAGCACCAATAGAACCCGGCTTACGAGCGCGGTCATCCTGACCGTGAGTACTCTGGCCTACACCACCAAATCCATGGCGTTTAACAACTCCCTGGAAACCTTTACCTTTAGATGTACCGACCACGTCAACGAATTCTGCTCCGTTGAACAGTTCAACCGTAATGGTGTCGCCGAGGTTGTATTCCTCGTCAAACTTGAACTCGGCCAAGTGCTTCTTCGGTGTTGTGCCAGCTTTCTTAAAGATTCCTTTCATAGGCTGAGAAGTACGAGACTCCTTAGCTTCTGCGAAACCTAACTGAACAGCCTTGTAACCATCTTTTTCTACGGTCTTAACCTGGGTTACAACACAAGGACCAGCTTCGATAACAGTGCACGGTACATTCTTACCGTCGACACTGAAAACGGATGTCATTCCGATTTTTCTTCCAATTAATCCTGGCATTTCAATTTTTATTTTAAAATGATTTATGAGTTTGTAGACTTAGGAGAACCTTTATCTCTCGAATTATCGACAAATCATCCAGCTACATCCCAGCCTGTCAACCTTTCTTATACCTTAATCTCTACTTCTACACCACTAGGCAACTCAAGTTTCATCAAAGCATCAACAGTTTTAGCTGTAGAGCTATAGATATCGATAAGACGCTTAAAGTCCTGTAATTGGAACTGTTCACGAGCTTTCTTATTAACGAAAGTACTACGGTTTACAGTATAGATACGCTTGCGTGTTGGCAATGGAATAGGACCACTCACGATAGCACCGGTAGCCTTAACGGCCTTAACAATCTTCTCTGCTGACTTGTCTACCAACATGTGGTCGTAAGACTTCAGCTTAATTCTGATTTTCTGACTCATTTCTTTAAATGATAATTGTTGTTATTATTAGGAAGAGAGATACATTGCTTAAGAGTCATTCGCTAAGCAACGTCTCTCCTCACCTATTCTATTTATTACAGAAGTTCTGCGTGTCCGTGACTTTCCTCAAGTACAGCCTTAGCAATGCTTGAAGAAAGAGCTGCATGATGATCATACTCCATAGAGCTAGTAGCACGACCAGAAGTGATGGTACGCAAAGTTGTTACATAGCCGAACATCTCTGCTAGAGGAACCATAGCTTTTACGATACGAGCACCGCTACGAGCCTCATCCATACCTTGAACCATACCACGACGCTTATTCAAGTCACCAATGACATCACCCATGTTCTCTTCCGGAGTTACAACTTCTACCTTCATGATAGGCTCCATCAAAACAGGGCCTGCCTTAGGACATCCGTTCTTGAATGCGTTGTGTGCAGCAAGTTCAAACGACAATTGGTCTGAGTCTACCGGGTGGAAGCTACCATCGGTCAAAGTAACCTTCAAACCTGTCATAGGATAACCACCAAGTACACCATTCTTCAATGAATCTTGGAAACCCTTCTGTACTGAGGGGATGAATTCCTTAGGAACGTTACCACCTTTCACCTCGTTAACAAACTGCAAATCGCCCTCATTAAAGTCTTCGTCCTTAGGACCGATTGTAACAATGATGTCAGCGAATTTACCACGACCACCACTCTGCTTCTTATAAACCTCGCGAAGTGTAACAGGTTTGGTAATTGCTTCTTTATAGTTAACCTGAGGCTTACCTTGGTTACATTCTACCTTAAACTCACGTTTCAAACGGTCGATAATAATATCCAAGTGAAGCTCACCCATACCAGAGATAATAGTCTGACCACTCTGTTCGTCAGTACGTACTGTGAATGTTGGGTCTTCTTCTGCAAGCTTAGCAAGACCATTATCCATCTTAGCTACGTCAGCCTGACTCTTTGGTTCTACGGCAATAGAGATTACAGTATCAGGGAATGTCATAGATTCCAATACGATAGGATGATTCTCATCACAGAGTGTATCACCTGTACGGATATCCTTGAAACCTACACCTGCTCCGATATCACCAGCATCGATAGACTCCATTGGAATCTCCTGCTTAGAGTTCATCTGGAACAGACGGCTGATACGCTCTTTCTTACCCGAACGTGGGTTATAAACATAAGAACCGGCTGCAACCTTACCAGAGTAAACGCGGAAGAATACCAAACGCCCCATAAACGGATCAGTAGCAATCTTAAATGCGAGTGCAGAAGTAGGAGCGTCATCCGAAGGCTTACGATCTTCTTCTTCATCAGTATCAGGATTGGTACCAACGATATTCTCTGTATCCAGTGGTGAAGGAAGGAAAGCACAAACATAATCGAGCAAAGGCTGAACACCCTTATTCTTATAAGAAGAACCGAGCACCATCGGAGTCAACTCCATAGAGATAGTACCCTTGCGGATAGCCTTCATCAACATCTCTTCAGGAATATCCTTACCCTCAAGATAAAGTTCCATCAGCTCGTCGTCAAAGTTGGCAGCACTTTCTACCATCTTCTCTCTCCACTCATTAGCTTCATCTACGAGGTCTGTAGGAATTTCTTCCAAAGAATATTCAGCACCCATGGTCTCATCATGCCACAGAATAGCCTTCATCTTGATCAAGTCCACAACACCCTTAAAGTTTTCCTCAGCTCCAATAGGAATCTGAACAGGACATGGATTAGCACCCAAGATATCCTTCATCTGCTGAACAGTCTCAAAGAAGTCTGCACCAGAACGATCCATCTTGTTTACGTAACCGAGACGAGGCACATTGTACTTATCTGCCTGACGCCATACAGTTTCAGACTGAGGCTGAACACCATCAGCTGCAGAATATGTAGCCACAGCACCATCAAGCACACGAAGTGAACGCTCAACCTCTGCTGTAAAGTCAACGTGTCCCGGAGTATCAATCAGGTTTATCTTGAATGACTTACCATTGTAATTCCAGTTACAAGTAGTAGCAGCAGATGTAATAGTGATACCACGCTCCTGCTCCTGAGCCATCCAGTCCATGGTTGCAGCACCATCATGTACCTCACCAATCTTGTGAGTCTTTCCTGTGTAGAAAAGGATACGCTCTGATGTTGTTGTCTTACCGGCATCAATGTGAGCCATAATACCGATATTACGAGTCAAATGTAAATCGCGATTTGCCATTTTTTCTTTTCCTGATTAATATGATTAGAATCTGAAGTGAGCAAATGCACGGTTAGCCTCAGCCATACGATGCATATCTTCCTTACGCTTATAAGCACCACCCTGATTGTTGTAAGCATCTGCAATCTCAGCAGCGAGTTTCTCTGCCATCGTCTTACCACCACGCTTACGAGCAAAGAGGATTAGATTCTTCATAGAAATACTCTCTTTACGATCGGGACGAATTTCTGTAGGTACCTGGAATGTAGCACCACCGATACGGCGACTCTTTACCTCTACCTGAGGAGTAATGTTATCAAGAGCTTGCTTCCAGATTTCAAGAGCTGACTTTTCTTCCTTAGCCATCTTCTCTGTTACCACATCAAGAGCTTTGTAGAAAATTTCATAAGATGTATTCTTCTTACCATCATACATCAAATGATTCACGAATTTAGAGACCTTTTGGTCATTGAAGACTGGATCTGGTAAGATCACACGCTTCTTTGGTTTTGCTTTTCTCATTTTTGTTTTTAAAATAAAATTCTGCTTGGGGCTGTACTTCTGTCTTCTTCAACATCCTCACTCGGACATTTACTCAACCTGTCGTTAACAATTCTCCAGCAAAACGATTTTTCTTTAAATAACAAGTAGACAAGAAGGCTAGCAAAAACACTAGCACCAAGCCTACTCGCAATGTCTTTTACAGCTTATTACTTTTTAGCTGCCTTAGGACGCTTAGCTCCATACTTAGAGCGACGCTGGGTACGGTTAGCTACACCTGCGGTATCAAGAGTACCACGTACGATGTGATAACGAACACCAGGGAGGTCTTTTACACGACCACCGCGTACCAACACAATACTGTGCTCCTGCAAGTTATGACCTTCTCCGGGGATGTAAGAGTTCACTTCCTTAGAGTTTGTCAAACGTACACGGGCAACCTTACGCATTGCCGAATTAGGCTTCTTAGGAGTTGTAGTGTAAACACGAACACAAACGCCACGGCGCTGAGGACAATTGTCCAAAGCCGGAGACTTGCTCTTGTCTACGATGTCCTTTCTGCCTTTTCTTACCAATTGTGAAATAGTAGGCATAATTTTACTTTTTAATTATATATATTTTGTTTATTATCAAACCGTTACGAAACAGACACAATACAACATGCTATTTCGGGCTGCAAAGGTACGAACAATTATTTGAATTACCTAACATATATAAGCCGCGATATTTTTACAGATTAAATATTTAACAAAATATAACTTTAGTAAGTTATTTGTAACTATCATATAAAAGTACTAGCTTATGAGTTATTGAGTTTTATGAGCCTATAACTTATTGAATTTGTAAATTGCCAAACAATATAGTTAACAAACACAGACTCCCTTCCATCCCTCCCCTTACTCATAATCCAAGACTTCCACCATATTATATATAGAGCATGAAGAGAAAACAAAGACTCATCTGCCCCACCGTACCGTCAGTCTGCACTGCCGCACTTTTCATAACTTTATTGAGCGATATTGCCAAACTCTTAAAGTTATATATAGCTAAAGGCGACATGAGATTTCACGAACAAACTTGGCGTGCGATTTCCCATCTGCCTTTCCCTTCTCTTCAATTTCTTATTATTCTCTTCATATACAATCTATTGCATCAAGTACTTTCATCTATTATCTCTACTAAATACCATTTATCGTCACAAATTCTAAAGACATATTTGATGCTCACTCCCGTATCATCTATTTGAAAGTCATAAATGACTTCTTTCTTAGTCTGTTTTATTTCTCCACAGATACTCCTTTTCTTATAGAAATTATTTCTTTGCTTTGACCCCTTTTTCCTTTAACTTCTACTTTTCCTTGACATCCACTTAACAAGCTGGATATAAAAAGGATAACCCGTTGGCGGAATTAAAATGTACATATCTGGCAATGCCACCATGAAACCGCCTGCGAATAGAGCCAAAGGTACGTTTCGCTTTGTATTTTGTCTTGCTGGTGGCTACATTGATACGCTGCTCTCTTTCAGTCAGCTTGCATCCTCTTACTCCTTTGTGCATGATACGACTCTTGAACTTCACACGCTTAAGTACACCCTTGTTCCCCGCAGAGTCATGTCCCTTGTCGGCATAAACAGGTGTACCCTGCGGAAGTTTGGCTTTTGCTAACGGCCTTTCCAAATGTTTGATGTCACTTTGTTAGCCGATGTAGTTTCCTAGGCAATCACCAAACCCATCTCGCCCGTAACCAAATGTCGCTTGTATCCGAAGTGTAACTTGCCCATCTTCTTTACCCAATATACTTCGCCGTCAACATTAGGCTTGACAAGGCCTTTAACCATAGCCTTTCCTGCTATATCCATACCTGTCTCCTCATTGCGTTCCTCGACTACTTCGTATTCCTTACGCCCGCGGGGATGACGAGGGATGTCCGTGATACTGGCGTCAACTATGGTGCCACGCTTAACCAAAACACCGGCCGACTCTAACTGGCGATCAATCTCTTCCAGCACATCGTCGTAAAGGTCGGTTTCAAGCAGAATGTTGCGGAAACGACACACCGTCGTACTATCTGGAGCGCAGTCGTCCAATCCTAAGCCGACAAATCAACTGAAAGACAAGCGGGCATTGACCTGCTCCTCGCCCCCGCCGTCACTCAGGCTGTACCATGTACGAAGGAGTTCGGTCTTGAATAACACAAGGCTGTCATAGCTCGGACGACCGGTGGGACGGTCATCTTTGGTATAAGCAATCTCAACTAGTCCACAGATGGGATTCCAATCGATTGGCTGATCGAGTTGAGAGAAAAGGGGCTGTTTGATCTGACGATGACCAACTAACCTTAAACAAGGAGGATAGAGTTGGGGGCCTATCATGGCCGTTATCGTTGATTGATATCTATGATGGCATGTGGCTCCTGTTGTTCAATTTTTTCATATTGTAGCTTGAGCCGTTCTATGGAATCTTTTTCTTCCTCAGACAGAGGGTCTTGTTTGATGTAGATATTTCCCATCCCCTTGTCGTGAGCCTCAGTTAGTCCTTCTGGTGCGACACCTTCTTCTATGCTGGTGCATGACATGGCAGCCAAAATAAGGATGCTCGAAAAAGTGTAAATGCAATGTAAAAATCTCATGTTCGTTTCCTTTTTGAATGGTCTGTCAATTTTGATATACATATCCCTGATTTATTTCCAATTCAGGATTTATTAAATAGTCGCGTAGTTGGAACGGGAAGTTGTAAAGATACTTTTTGGTAATCTTTTTTGTTCTTCCGTCTGTCACCCAAAATTCTGGCATTCCATTGCGCTTGAGTTCATACCATCGATCGTTTTCTAGCATCAGTTCCTTTCTGCGCTCATTCAGTATGGCTTGCATCAGTGGCGTCAGAGGCTTTCCCTCGGCATCAATCTTTATAAGGGCGGAATGGTCAACGGATGGAAGAGTGGCTACTATATAAGGTGAATAGTCGGTGATACGATGTGAGCGAAAGTCGTTAAGCATTTTTAGAGCCTTATCTAGGCGTCCTAAATGAGCTAGACATTCCATGCCCATTAGTGCGAACTCGGCACCTCGTATCCCTGTAAATGCAGCTTTTGTGGTTCTAAGTTTCTTGTCTATGTATTTGAATCTAATATCCTTTTCTTTTTCGGAAAATAACTTATAAAAGCCGATGGAAAGTGGACGCTCCTTCAGTTTGTTCACGTCTCTGTCATATGCGTAAACGGAATAGCCTGTATTTGACATGATTAATATATTTCCCGAGCGTTGTAGTTTATTTTCAAGCATATTGGTGTATTCCTTGCCTTGTAGCAAAGGATATTTATTGAGCAATTCTAAGCATATTGGCAAAGCTTTCTCCCATTTCTCACTCCAAAAGTAGGTCCGTGCCAAATAAGCTTTTGCTACATCGGTGGTAAAGTACATCTCTTCATTCTCTTGCTTGTCATTGATGGCGGTCTGTAATTCTTTGATGATAAATTCTGCCGTTTTTTGCAAGCTGCTTCGTCCGGGTCTTGATTCCATATTGAACTCGGTAACAAGAGGCAGTCCCATCTGTTTCTCCGGTGAATTTGCATTCCATGGATCGCAATAATCGCGCATCAGGTTATAGTATGCGACTGCACGCATGATACGAGCTGTAACGCTGAGTGTACGTGAGATGGAGTCCGATGCATTCAGTGCGTCAAGAACAATGTTGTAATCCTTGATTTCCTTGTATCCTCTCATTAAAACATACATGTTTCCTATGGCTCCGTCGCCTACATAAAAGACTTTCAAACTTCTACCTTTATTCATGGAAGCGTTCAGATTGTCGGCATATAATTCCTTTTCGATGGCACGCTTGTAGGATTCCAGCGTAACGGACGAGGGGGTAGTCTCCAATGATGACAGTTGCGCATATATTAATGTGCCGTAATCCTCTGGTGTTTTAGGCAAAACGTTGTTATAATTGTTCTCTTTGAGATATTCGCTACATGAGGATACGATTAGCGTGATCGCAATTAAGATCCCCGTGTGATAATAGTTCTTCATATATATATCTTTTTGAATGATGTTAGAAACCTATTTGCAAGCCGAAAGTTACTGATCTCGTAATTGGATAGGTAAGCCCCGGTTGTTCTGGGTCAATGCCTCGAAAATTAGTGAAAGTGAAGAAGTTCTGTGCCGAGCAGGTGATGCCAAGATTTGAAAGTCCCAATGTTTCTGTCACGTTTTTATTAAAAAGGTAGCTCAAAGAAATGTTTCTTATGCGCAGGAATGATGTTTCCTGTAGATAAATTCCGTCCATGATGTTTGAACCAGTAACCATATTGCCTTCAAGGTTTAGGGGTGCTCCGAACGCATCTACAATGCGAGGATATTTCGTTCCTTCGCGATTCTCTGTTGTCCATCTGTCCATCCTGTCTCGCGCCACGTTGAGGTGGTTGGTATAAATGTCGCTGAAAGATGTTTGGGGAGTGTTGTTTCTAGAATATCCTACCATGGAATAGTTGACAGGAGAATTAATTTCGTTGAGTGCCTTTCCCCCTATTGAATAGGCGGCTTGTACACTGAACGTGAATCTTTCATAGGATACATTTATACTTCCGCCTCCTGAATAGGGAGCGTTACGGGTACCGAGATAGAACTTGTAGTTTGCCACGTTCTTCTTGTCGGCAATTGTTTCGAACTTTGCATTAGGAACTGTCTTCATGTTGTAATATCCTGTTTCCTTGTCTATTCCCGTTGATATACCGTTGAAAATGGCGTCAAGCGGGTAACCTTGATATTTCCCATCGCTGACTCCAAAAAGAGGTGCTACAAATTTCACGAGTTCGTTTCTGTTCCATGATAGATTGACCGATGTCGATAAAGTTAGTTTCTTCGTCTTTATGGGAGTTCCATAGATGGATATTTCCAAGCCTCTGTTCCGTATTTTTGAAGTATTGAAACTGTATGCCGTGAATCCAGTGGTGGACACTGTTCCCACTCTGGTGATGATGTCGGAGCTGAGTTTTTCATAAATCTCGGTATTAATGTTCAATCTGTTGTTGAACAGTCCCATGTCGATGCCCAGTTTCATGTCGCGTGTCCGTTCCCACCGCAAATGTGGATTTGGGGCGTTTTTCACCGTTCCTGTTATATGATCGTTCCATTTTTTTCGCCCTGTGCTTATGACTAAGCTTTTCAACATGCCTTGAACTACGTTTCCTGTAAAGCCATAGGATACGCGCATGGTTAGTCGGTTGATTACAGGCTTTATGCTTCTCCAAAATCTTTCGTTGTCAATGTTCCATGCCGCGCCTATAGAATATGTTGGATTAAATTGTTCCTTGGCACCGAAGTTATTTGACCCATCAGTTCTCAAAGCTGCATTGAGGGTGTAAGTATTATTGAAGTCATAGTCCACGGTAGCGAAAAAAGAGGCATATTTTTGCTCGTTCCACTGCGAGGAGGAAAGATTATTGATCAACTGTATCCACTTCGAGTAAGACATATTTCCATTCTCAGGAGGTTCGGGCATACCTGTTATTTTTGTCTCCGGATCATATCCATATTGCATCATAATAGACCTTTGGTTTTTAGAGGATCGGATTTCGCTGCCTCCGATCATGACTATGTGGTGCAATTTCCGAAAGTCTTGTGCGTAACGAAGCATGAGCCTTCCCATGAAATTATTCCCTTCGCTGAAGTTCTGTCTCAGAATTCCATAACCATTCCATTCTCTATTTTGCATGTCCCATGGCAGCCGATTCTTGAACGCAGCATAAGTATTCTTGCCCAATTCGTCAGTACCATTGATGTTGTTTCGTCCGTATGCTGCTATTCCCGTAAATTTAAGATTATCGGTAAGAAAATAATCGAAGGTTCCTTGGATGTTGATTCCCAATTTGGTATTGCAACTTGATGTTTCATTCATCTCCCTCAGTATGTTGAAACCATTTGTAGGGATGTAGGGGAGTGATGCGTCGCCTGCATTTATTTCGGTGAGATTGAAATAGGTCATATCTGCCCGATAGCTTCCGTCAGCGTTGTATGGCGTTTCGTAAGGATTGGCAAAATAGGCGTATCTAAACGGGTCGACGCTTGATACGAAATCGCCGCTTTTTTGAAAGGAAACTGTTGACTTGAACCCGAGCTTTAACTTTGAAGTGGGATTCACGTTGATTTTCATGTTAAAGGTATAACGTTGATAGTCATTTCTTTTGACCAATCCCATATTCTTTGTGTACGATAGCGAGGTATAATAATCCATCTTGCCTGTTCCTCCTGACAACGATAGGTTGTGATTTTGCGATAGGGAATTCCTGAAGATCTCGTCATACCAGTTGACATTATTTCTTTTAAGTCCTTCTATATAAGCACTCTTTTCTTCCTCTGTCATTTTTTCGAAACCGTTTTCAGTCCATAATTTCCCATTTTTACCAATTTTGTCTGCATGGATCATCCCCACAATACCGATCACGGGGTACCAGCCATTGCCCGATTTGAAAGGTTTCGCTGAAAATTCGTTCCATAATTCCTGCTCCCATCGTATCTTTTCTTCCGTATTCATAATATTTTCCTGCCGTTGGGGGTATAATCCGATGGTAAACAGAGTGGAGTAGTTCACACGTGGCTTACCGACTTTTCCATGCTTGGTAGTGATAGAGATTACGCCACCTGCTGACCTTGAGCCATAGATAGCCGAGGCTACGGCGTCTTTCAAGATGGTTATACTTTCTATGTCGTTAGGATTGATATCTCCAATTCCGTTTCGAAAGATATTGTTGAAATCACTTGCATCCATCATGCCAGTTCCCAATATTTTCGGCAAGTTGTCCTGCATGATGACTCCGTCAACCACCCACAGTGGTTCAGCCGAGCCATTGACGGTGTTAATTCCGCGTATCCTTACTTGAGCGCTTTCTCCGGGTTTCCCGTTTGGAACGCTTACGTGCATGCCAGCAATTTGTCCTTGCAGAATCTTGTCAATCGACGTAGATACTTGATTTTCTATTTGCTCGTGTGTGATTACGGCAAAAGAACCGGCCGAACGTCTTTTTAAAAGTCTGTTGTATCCTGTGGAAACCACTTCGTCCAACATATTGGTTTTGTCATTTAGCCTAATCAAAAGATCGTGATATGGAGGTTGCAGAGTTATTTTTTTAGCTTCCATGCCTAAGTAAGTTACTTGTATGTAAGACGGGGCAGGTAATGAGATGGCATGAAAATGGAATTTGCCATCAGTGTCGCTCGTTGCAACAGCTTTTTTGCCGTTGAGCGTGATACTGGCACCGATCACAGGTCTACCTTCATAATCAACGATTTTTCCAGAAATTGATATTTCCTTATTGTCTTTCTCTATCATGTTGTGCGTCTGGTCATTCGCCATCGCGTACGAAGTGATTGTTGCTGAGAGAAGAATAGCAGTAATAATTTTAAAAAACATGTTTGAATATTTTTATTTTTTTTACAAGTGCAAAACTACCTAAAAGGAATTTTGCTTACAATACCTTAAAATAGGTATTTTATCACGACTTTGTCCTCGGTGCATCTCGAATGTGCTGTTGTTACTGCATGGTAAAAGCTGTATCCAGACACCGTGTGTAAGCAATATTCAGAAAAAACATGTTGTTCGATTGATTTATCAAGAAAATGTGTAATGCGTACAATTAAGTATCCGAAGGGTAACTTGCCCATCTTCTTTACCCAATGTCCTTCGCCGTCAACATTAGGCTTGGCAAGATCTTTAACCATTTCCTTTCCTGCTATATCCATGCCGATTCAATATATAACTTTATCGAGCGGTTTTAACAAACTCTTAGAATTATATATAGCTAAAGGCGACATGCGATTTCACAAACAAAACTTGACGTGCGATTTCCCATCTGCCTCTTTCTTTTCTTCAATTTCTTATTATTCTCTTCATACACAGTCTGTTGCATCAAGTACTTTCATCTATTATTTCCACTAAATACGATTTATCGTCACAAAGTAATTGTCGGGCAAATTTGACAAATCCTTAAACTTCCACTTTTTTTCGCTGATTACTTCGACAGCAAAACTATCGGTATCAGGATCGTACGTCTTAATTATAAGTGGAAAAACAAAACGACTCCTCTGAAAGGTAGAATCCTTCATAAATCGCTTGATAAAGAAATTAAAGTTCTCTTTTTTCATTTTTCTACGGACACACCTTGTTCTTATAGAATGTATTTCTTTGCTTTGATTCCTTTTCCCTTTAACTTCTACTCTCCCCTGATACCCACTTAACAAGCTGGATATAAAAAGGATTATCATTATTTATTCATTATTTCTGTGTTTCAATTTTTCGGAAAATAATTACTGTAAGTATATAGAATATCTCAATCAGACGGCAGAGTCGTCTACCGGTCGATTAAAGTCTATCGACGGCGTAGGGAGTCTTCAGAAAATTACAGAGACCATGAACAGGCTGCGATAATGGACAGCCTGATAAATATATCAGACAGGTCAGTATCACATTCATACTGATTACGGTTATATAAAGGTCGAAAAATACTGTTTGCCCAATTCATGACGCAAGTTAGGAAAAACATCGATAAGTTCCAAGGAAATGGACAAAAAGTAAACAAACTGACGAGTTGGGAGGGAAAAGTGACAAGTCATACGGTCGGATGCCCTTCGCCCACACACATGGCAGGATTTTATTTAGAGCTAGAAAAACATGCATAACGTTTTTTGGTGACAGTAACAACAAATCTCATCTTTATTTTGTAACTTTGCATCTGATTCTAACATACTGTCGAAAGATGGATAAATTACCCCAAGATCCAATGATATTGTTCAGTACGGTCAACATGTTGTTGCGCGACAACTACAGTTCGCTCGACGAGCTATGCGACGACATGGACGTAGATCGAACAGCATTGGTAGCCAAACTGGCCACAGCCGGTTTCGAATATAGCGAAGTAAACAATAAATTCTGGTAAATATCGGATACGGATTCTCATGCGCCCATGAGAATCCTTTTTCGTTTTCTGCCACCAAGTATCAAGAGATAGAGACCGAATAGGAAACAAATAGCAATAAGAGGATATGACGAATTTAAGATTTGAGGTTGTGGCCGAGGCCTTCAGAAAGAAGCCGGTCGAGGTAGAGTTACCCAAAGAACGCCCTTCCGAGTACTTCGGCAAGTACGTCTTCAACCGTGCCAAGATGTACAAGTATCTGCCCACCGACGTATACAATAAGCTCATCGACGTGATGGACAACGGCGCACGACTGGATCGTGGCATCGCCGACGCGGTGGCACACGGCATGAAGAAATGGGCCAAGGAGTGCGGTGTAACCCACTACACCCACTGGTTTCAACCCCTGACCGAGGGTACTGCCGAGAAACACGACGCCTTTGTGGAACACGACGGCAAGGGTGGTATGCTCGAAGAGTTCTCCGGCAAGCTGCTCGTACAGCAGGAACCCGACGCCAGTTCATTCCCCAACGGCGGTATCCGCAATACGTTCGAGGCTCGCGGATATTCGGCTTGGGATCCCACATCGCCGGTCTTCATCATCGACGACACCCTCTGTATCCCGACGATCTTCATCTCTTACACCGGCGAGGCGCTCGACTACAAGGCTCCCCTGCTGCGCTCGCTCCACGCCATCGACGTGGCTGCCACGGCCGTGTGCCGGTATTTCGACCCGAAAGTGAAGAAAGTGCAGACCAATCTTGGCTGGGAACAAGAATATTTCCTCGTCGACGACAGCCTCTACTTGGCTCGTCCGGATCTTATGTTGACCGGTCGCACCCTCATGGGACACGACTCCGCAAAGAATCAACAGATGGAAGACCACTACTTCGGAACCATTCCAGAGCGCGTGCAAGCCTTCATGAAGGATTTGGAAGTACAAGCTCTCGAACTGGGTATTCCCTGTAAGACACGCCACAACGAGGTGGCTCCCAACCAATTTGAGCTGGCACCCATCTTTGAGGAGTGTAATCTGGCTGTCGACCACAACATGCTACTCATGTCGCTCATGAAACGTGTGGCTCGCAAACACGGTTTCCGTGCCCTCCTGCACGAAAAGCCTTTCGCCGGAGTCAACGGTTCGGGCAAGCATAACAACTGGAGCCTGACCACCGACACGGGCGTGTTGCTGCATGCAGCAGGCAAAAATTCGGAAGACAACCTGCGTTTCGTGGTCTTTATCGTAGAGACGCTGATGGGCGTTTATCGCCACAACGGCGTACTCAAAGCCAGCATCATGAGTGCCACCAACGCCCATCGACTGGGCGGAAACGAGGCTCCCCCCGCCATCATCTCCAGTTTCTTGGGCAAGCAGCTCACCGATCTGCTGGAGCATATCGAGAAAGCCGACAAGGACGAACTGTTCACCGTAGCCGGCAAAAAAGGCTTCAAGCTCGACATTCCGGAAATACCCGAACTGATGATAGACAATACCGACCGCAACCGTACAAGCCCCTTTGCCTTCACCGGAAACCGCTTTGAGTTCCGCGCAGTAGGTTCCGAAGCCAATTGTGCGTCGTCTATGATTGTGCTGAACACAGCTGTGGCCGAGGCATTGACCAACTTCAAAGAGCGCGTGGACGCCCTCATCGCCAAGGGCGAGAGCAAGAACGGAGCCATCATCGACGTGATTCGCGAGGACATACGCACTTGCAAGCCTATTCACTTCGACGGAAACGGATACAGTGACGAATGGGTGGAAGAGGCCAAAAAGCGCGGATTGGACTGCGAGACGTCTTGCCCGGTGGTCTTCGACCGCTACATGGACGACTCGAGCATCAAGATGTTCGAGTCGATGAACGTGATGAAACGCAACGAACTGGGAGCACGCAACGAGGTGAAGTGGGAAACCTACACCAAGAAAATACAGATAGAGGCGCGCGTCATAGGCGACTTGACCATGAATCATATCATCCCCGTGGCCACACATTACCAGAGCCAGTTGGCTAAGAACGTGCAGAACATGATCGACATCTTCGGGCGCGAGGAGGCCTTGAAGCTCTCTGAGCGCAACTTGAAGATTATCCGCGAGATAGCAGAGCGCACCCAAGCCATCGAAACAAAGGTGGAAGAACTCATCAACGAGCGCAAAGTGGCCAACAAGATAGACTGCGAGCGCGAGAAAGCCATCGCTTATCACGACAACATAGCTCCCAAAATGGAGGAGATACGCTATCAGATAGACAAGCTGGAACTGATTGTCGCCGACGAACTCTGGACGCTGCCGAAGTTCCGCGAACTCATGTTTATCAGATAAAAAGCACTATTGAGCGACCGAACACAAAAAGTGGAATCGTGCATAACAGCATGATTCCACTTTTTCACCTTTATTATGTATAAGACATAAAACCTCTTATTCTTACCGCCTTTTCCTCAAATACCCCATACTCTCTTCCAGAATGGCGACATGAGCCACTTTCATGACGGCGAAATAGAGACCACCTGCCAGCACGATTCTGACGATAAGCAAAAGCAGAAGAGGACGGATAGGCAGCGTAACGACATAGGTCAGCCCCATCACCACCACCGACGCGAGGAAGAAGGGCGCTACGTCGCGGAGCAATTCGAGTAGGGCAATGCCGGCCAAACGCTTGGCAACACACTGCCATACACCCAACCACACGATATTGAACAAGGAATATACCACGACCATCGCCTGTATACCATAGGGCGACGACACCAATATCAAAATGAGTTGCAAGGCGATTTGCCCCACATTACACCACATCAGAATGTCGGAACGCGAATGACTGATGGCCAAATTTTGATACAATGTATAGAAAGGAAAGAACGCACCGCTCACGCATAGTATCTGTAACAGCGGCACACTGGCCATCCATTTCGCTCCGATCGTGACGACGATAAACTCCCGCGAGACGATGCAAAGCCCGAACATCAACGGGAATGAGAGGAAAGCCGTGAACCGCATCATCTTCCGGAACACGCCTTTAAGCCTGCTCCTATCATCTCCCACCTGCGCAAAAACAGGCTGAGCCACCTGTGCTACGGTGTTCGAGATGAGCGAATAACCCATCGTATCCCACTTATAAGCCTGCGTAAAACTACCCACTGTCTTCGCCGTAAAGAGATGACCGAATATGAATGTGAGAAAGTTATTGCTGATGGTGCCGATCATTGTCGTTATCAATATCTTGTTACTGAAACTGAACATAGAGCGGATAGGGGCAAAATCGAACTCAAAGGTGGGCAACCAGCGTGTATAATACAGCCGGCCTAAATCCAAGACAAGGATGAAGAGAAACTGTTGCCAAGCCAAGCTCCAATAGCCATAACCATTGAAAGCCAACACAATACCTACTGTTCCCGACACCACCAAGGCCACAAATCCCATGATGGCCTTCTCCTTATTCATGAAGTTTCGAATCATATAGGCACTATGAGGAATGCCCAGCGAGGCCAGTACAAAGGTGAGAAAGATGAATCTGGACAACGGTATCAGGCAGGGTTGATGGAAGAAATCGGCTATCAACGGCGCACCGAAAAACAGAATTACATACAGCGTAATGCTCACCGAGACGCCAAACCAAAACACGGAGTTATAGTCGCGATTCCGTATCTTGGGCAGATTGATGAGAGCAGTAGAGAACCCGCTGTCCTGCAAATTGCCTGCGATGGCCGTAAAGATGGTCAACATACCCACGATACCATAATCAGACAAATCAAGCAAACGAGCCAGACAAACACCAATAACAACATTCAACAATTGGGTAGAGCCACTGTTCACGGCTCCCCAAAACAATCCCTTGGCGGTTTTTTCTTTCAATGAACTCATGTAAATCAGTGTTATTTCGAGTCTTGCTTCAAGCTACAAAAGTAGTAAATTCTTTTGAATATTAAAATATTAATGGTACTTTTGCATGAAACCAATACCCGTGTTTAGGGGCGAAAAACAATGGATAAAAAGCGTATCTCAGTGGTGATGTGCACCTATAATGGCGAACTGTTTTTGAAAGAACAGTTAGATACGCTTGTCACCCAAACTCTACTGCCCGACGAGATTATCATTCAAGACGACCATTCCACCGACCGCACCATGGCCATATTGCAAGAATATGCCGCCAACTATCCGTTTATCAAGGTATGTGTGAATGAAGATGGGCAGGGCGTCAACTCCAATTTCTTCGGTGCACTACGCAAAGCCACTGGTGATTTGATTGCTATCTGCGACCAAGACGACCTGTGGGAGCCTACCAAACTTGAGCAACAAGCAGTGGCCATTGGCGACCATTTGCTGTGTAGTTGCTTTTCCAAGCCTTTCTCTGAAGACGGTTCGTTTGCCTCGTTCGATGGCCGTCGTCCCAACACCAGCCTCATCCGATTGCTTTTTGCCAGCCTTCCCGGTCACACCATGCTCATCAATCGTCGCTTGATAGAGCTGTTACCCCAAGATAATCCTATCTATGGCATCTCGCTTTACGATGCCATTCTAGGCATGACGGCAGCCGCTTTCGACAGCATTGTATTTGTAGACAAGGTACTGGTACACCAGCGTCGCTATGCCAATGCGGCCACCTACGTGGCATACAGTGGCAGTCTACCCACTGTAGGCAATGCCTTTCGCATCCTCAAATGGTCACTCTGCAACTACACAAAGGCCAAACCTCATCTGCAACGCTACTTCCGAGGCCGACAAGCACTGTTTCGTGAGATTCATCCGAACACTTGGATATACGACGAAGGATGCCGCCTCATTCGCTTACAATTGGGCAACGGGCTGATAGCCTACGCTCGTTTGACCGCTTTTTTCATCCGACATCGCAGCCGATTGTTCCAAACTCCGGGTGGTGGAATCGTAAAATGGCTGCGTGCCCTCCTCTATCCCATCATGCAAATGTACAACTATCGCCTTTGGGTGAAGAAGTAAATTGCCAAAAACAGACTTGAAATGACGAAACAATATAACACGGGCGAGACCGACGAGACCCTACGCCGCGACTACAATCCTGACGGTTCGGTGCTGCGACAGGCACAACTTCGCATGCTCGACATGGCCATCTACCTGCAAGAAACGGCCCAGAAGATAGGCGTGGCATGCCGACTCGACGGCGGAAACATACTCGGTGCGCTGCGCCACGGAGGCTTTATCCCATGGGATGACGATATAGACATGGTGTTGAGCTACAAGGATTACAAGAAACTATGCCGCTATCTGAAGATGCATCCACATCCTCAATACGTGCTACAAGACAACGATACCGACCCCGGATTCTACAAAGAGTGGTCGTGCCTGCGCGACCTGAAGAGCGAAAACCGCAGTACCGCGGCAGCCGGCAGCAAAGACCGGCGCATGCACGAAGCCCAGAAATTCCGCGGACTGCACGTCGACATCTTCCCGTACGAGGGACACATGATTCCATGGTTACAGCATCTGGCCGCCAAACTGTCGGTCAACACCAACCTCTATCTGGCCGGTTCGCACCCCCGTTTGGCACAGATAACCTATCAGACACTCCATCATGTGGTGTTCCCTGCATTCCGTCTCATCGGTAGGTGCTTTGGAAATCCCGAACTCTACATGCACTCCTACGGCGCATGGTTCTACGAGCAGAACCCTAAGAAATACATGGTGCCGCACAAACCCATCGTCTTCGAGGGGCATACCTTCGAAGGACCGTCCAATCCCGAAGAGCTTTGTCGCATCGCGTATGGCAACTATATGGATCTGCCACCGCGCGATAAACGCGACCGACACCAGATAGACATCGTCTTCTACGACTAAAAACATCTCACGATATGAATATAGCTGTGATTTTTGCCGGTGGTTCCGGCCTGCGCATGCACACCAAATCGCGCCCCAAACAGTTTCTCGATCTCAACGGAAAACCCATCATCATCTATACATTAGAGCTGTTCGACAACCATCCGGAGATTGATGCCATCGTGGTAGCATGTATCGAAAACTGGATACCTTTCCTCGAAAAGCAGCTGCGTAAGTTTGAAATCAACAAGGTGGTCAAGATGGTTCCCGGCGGCCAGACGGGACAGGCGTCCATCTACAACGGCCTGAAAGCAGCTCAGGAGATAGCCCAAGCCGACGCCACGGTGCTCATCCACGACGGCGTGCGCCCCCTGATTACCGAGCAGACTATCACCGACAACCTGCGCAAAGTAGAGGAATGCGGCAGTTGCATCACGTGCATCCCGGCCACAGAAACCTTTATCGTGCGCCAGCCCGATGGATCCTTGGAGATTCCCTCGCGCTCCGATTCGCTCATAGCACGCGCACCTCAGAGTTTCAAACTGTCTGACATTCTCTCCGCCCACGAACGGGCTATCGCCGAGGGGCTGCACGATTTCATCGACTCATGCACCATGATGAGCCACTATGGCTACAAGCTAGGCACCGTCATCGGTCCCATGGAGAATATCAAGATTACCACCCCGACCGACTTCTTCGTGTTCCGGGCGATGGTGAAGGTACACGAAGACCAACAAATATTCGGACTCTAAACGATGAACAACGTCCAGAAAGAAGACTTTCTCCGCTTTGCCGCCCACTTTGACGGTAGCGCATTGCGAGGCAGCCGAATCATGGTGACTGGTGCCACCGGACTCCTTGGCTCGTGCATGGTACGCTGTCTGCAGGCTCTCAACGAGCAACAACAGCTCCATATCAGCATCATCAGCGTGGTGAGAAACCTAGAAAAAGCCACCCAGCTGCTCGGTGCGGCCACGCCACAGCATCAATATTATGTCTACGACTTCGCCGCTTCGCTGCCCTTCCTGCCCAACGAGGCACCCACACATATCATCCATTTCGCTGCTCCCACGGCCTCGCGCTACTTCGTAGAACATCCCGCGGAGACCTTTACGACCGTCCTCGACGGTACACGCACGCTGCTTGAGTATGCCCGAAGACATGCCGTGCAGTCGGTGGTCTATGCATCTACGCTCGAAGTCTACGGCACGGTGTACGACGATTCCACACCGCTGACCGAAGACCGGCAGGGATTCTTAGACCCTATGGACACGCGCAGCAGCTACCCCATGGCCAAGCGCGCGGCCGAATGCCTATGCCATGCCTATGCCGCCGAGTACGGACTGCCTGTCAGGATAGCCCGACTGGCACAGACGTTTGGAGCCGGTGTGGCAGCCGACGACAACCGGGTGTTTGCCCAGTTTGCCCGCGCCATCATCGACAGTCGCGACATTGAACTGCACACCACGGGCGAATTGAGCCGCTGCTACTGCTACACGACGGACGCCATGGCTGCCATGCTCTGTCTTGCGACACAAGGAGAAAGCGGTCGGGCTTACAACATAGCCAACGAAGAGACCTATATTTCTATCGTCGACATGGCTCGCATGCTCTGCCACGAGTTCAATCCTATCGTGCAAGTAGTCGTCAACCTGACCGAGGGAATGGGCTACTCGCCCACCACTAAGCTGCGATTGGACACCGGGCGCATGCAGGCCTTGGGCTGGAAACCGGCTTACGGCATGCGCGAAATGTTCGCCCGACTGATAGAATCCATCAAACAAGACCAGCAATGACCTTTATATTTGCTTTGTAGAGATGGTGTGTACACCAATCTCATACACCATAAAACCCAACCTATCCCTCCCCAAAGAGGAAGGAAGAACAAAGAACCCATGAACTCAAAAATTCATGAACTTAATTCCCAACCCATAACTTATCAACTCAATACAACATTCTTCCCCTTGAGAAAGAGCTAAGATGGGACTTGTTTTTTGCACCCTTTTGCTTGTGAGACGGAAAACTTTCCGTCTCTACAGGAGTCTCTCCCCCGCCATTATCTCCCTCGTTTTCTATCGCACCGGTTGAGTCGACTGCGACTACTCGGTCGATGACCGATGGTTCTCCAAAAGAAGAGGGAGAAAGAGATGAGCCTTTTCGATTCCACAACTTAAAACTTATAAACTCAAAAACTTAAATACTAAAACCTAAACTCGTCTACTTGTCAACTTAAAACCATCTCCCTCCCCTTTTGGGGAGGGTTGGAGTGGGGCTGTAGATGGTTGGAGAAGGGCTTTTGCAGTGCCTCCCCAGTCTTTCTGCCTCGGTTCTTCAGCAACGCTGTCCAGGCTTTGCAGCAATATTGCCTCGCCTTTGCAGCAAATTGAGTTCATAAGTTTTTGAGTTTATTAGTTATTCATTCCACAAGAGAATAAGACTAAATGTGTATCAACAAGTAGCTTGGTCATCATCACAAAAAAAGTCGTTTACTTGCTTATCTTATTGATTTACACTACCTTTGCATCGGATAACTCACATCCCAGATGATCCATATAACCAATTAAAACGGATGAAGAAATTATATATAGAAACCTACGGCTGTCAGATGAACGTTGCTGATAGCGAGGTAGTAGCCTCTGTAATGCAGATGGCAGGATACGAAATCTGCGAGAAAGAAGACGAAGCAGACGCTGTATTCATGAACACTTGCAGCATCAGAGAGAATGCGGAGAACAAGATTTACAACCGATTAGAAACATTACATGCCGAACAAAAGAAAGGCAGACAACTGATTTTGGGCGTATTGGGCTGTATGGCTGAACGCGTGAGAGACAACTTAATCAACAATCACCATGCCGATTTGGTATGCGGCCCCGACAGTTATCTGAACCTGCCCGATATGATTGCGCAAGTAGAGACAGGTCATAAGGCCATGAACATCGAGCTTTCAAAGACCGAGACCTATCGCGATGTGGTGCCACAACGTATCGGTGGAAACCATGTGAGTGGCTTTGTGAGCATCATGCGTGGCTGCAATAACTTCTGCCACTACTGTATTGTGCCCTTCACCCGTGGCCGTGAACGCTCGCGAGATGTAGAAAGCATCTTGAAAGAAGTGCGCGACCTACACGACAAGGGATTCAAAGAAGTAACACTACTCGGACAGAATGTGAACAGCTACGGACTGTCGCCATCGGGCAAACGCGAAGAAGGCAGCACCTCGTTCGCCCAACTATTGAGGACAGTAGCGCAATCGGTACCCGACATGCGCGTACGTTTCACCACCTCAAATCCCGAAGACATGAGCGAAGACATCCTGTATGCCATCGCCGAAGAGCCCAACCTATGCCGTCATATCCACTTCCCGGCACAGAGTGGAAGCAACAGTCAGCTCAAACTGATGAACCGCAAATACACCCGCGAAGAGTATCTGAAGATGATAGACAATATCCGTCGCATCATCCCCAGATGCGGTATCACCACCGATATATTCATCGGCTACCACAACGAGAGCCGTGCCGACTTTGAAGAGACGTTATCGTTGGTACGCGAGGTAGGCTTCGACTCGGCCTTCATGTTCAAATACAGCGAGCGTCCGGGTACTTATGCGTCCAAACATTTACCCGACAACGTGCCGGAAGAAGAAAAGATTGCCCGCTTGAACGAGTTGATACAATTGCAAACAGAGGTCAGTGCCGAGCAGAATAAAAAGGATGAAGGCAAGGAATTTACAGTACTTGTAGAGGGATTCAGCAAACGCAGTCGCCAGCAATTGATGGGTAGAACCGAACAAAACAAGGCTGTCATCTTCGATAAAGGCAACCATCATATCGGTGAATTCGTGAAAGTGAGAATCACCGGAAGCACGAGTGCCACACTGTTTGGAGAAGAAGTGTAAGTTCAACGCCAACAAAAACACCTATAAAAAGCAGTGTCGAACAGTAGAGACGGAGTGTACTCCGTCTCCCTATAGCCAGTCTACCAATCATCGGTATGAGACCTTGCGAGACAGACTACATGCCATCTCTAGTGCTAGCATTTATCATTCTTGCTACATCCCTATTGTGCATTGCCTCACAATGATAAATCCCTCGCATTGTATGGAATATCAAAACTTTTGTGTAAGTTTGCAAGGAAGACGAATAAAAAGGAGGTTTTATGCAGGCACAAGTTCCACTCAACAATCTATTAGATTATATCAATTCATTTTCACTAAGCTATAGTAATAAGCAGTGACTTGGAGAAAGGCTCATCGAAGAAGCTAGAAAAGAAAGGAATAATATGGCAAAGCAGACTGAAAGATATAAACTTTTCAAACAGTTGGCAGGTGTTTGGGAGAATGATCCGAGTATGGATACTATCGAAGAAACCATTGCCGAAGGTAGAAAAGCCGATTACGAACGCGAAATACTTCCTTTAAATGACTAGACGGAAATATTTGCTTGATACAAATATCTGCATTTCTTATTTCAAGAATAAATATCATATTCCTGAAAAGATAGAAAGTGTGGGTATTGAGAATTGCTATATCTCAGAAATAACAGTGGCCGAGTTGCTATATGGTGCTGCCGTTGGTAAGAATCCACGCAATAGAGATGAGATTTCATCGCTTATTAAAGTCTTCGACGTCTTACCTATCTATGACTGCTTGGAGGTCTTTGCTGAAACAAAAGCTTTACTAAGGGAGCAAGGGAATCTGATAGACAATTTTGATTTATTGATAGGTTCTACGGCCATCATCAATCAATGTGTGATGGTAACAGAGAATACTAAACATTTGGAAAGAATCCCAAATCTCCAAATAGAGAATTGGATTGACCGAGAATAAATGAAAGAATTCTTCAAGATATTACAACGATTTGTGCCGCCATACAAGCGGTATTTGATACTATCGGTGATGTTTAACATCCTCTCGGCAGTACTAAATATCTTCTCGTTTGCCGCATTAATCCCGATATTACAGATTCTCTTTAATACCGGAGATACCACAAAAGTAACGGCATTGATGGCATGGGACGACGCCTCAGCAAAAGAAGTACTGAGCAATAATGTCAACTATTACGTGCAATCGATGATAGGCGATATGGGTGCAACGACGACATTGCTCATCATCGGACTGTTTTTGGCACTCATGACATTCCTGAAAACAGGGGCATATTTCCTATCGTCGGCCACCATTATACCCATCAGAACCGGTATAGTACGCGATATACGCAATCAACTTTACCGTAAAATAAATGCCCTTTCACTCTCTTTCTTCTCAGAAGAACGTAAAGGTGACATCATTGCCCGTATGAGTGGAGACGTGCAGGAAATTGAAAGTTCCATCATGTCGAGCCTTGATATGCTCTTCAAAAACCCAATCCTCATCATCGCTTACTTTGCTACGTTGGTTGTTATAAGTTGGCAATTGACCCTGTTTACAGTCATCTTCGTCCCCTTGTTCGGCTGGTTGATGGGCTATGTAGGGCGCAAACTGAAAGCCAAAAGTATCAAAGCACAGGCTTTATGGAGCGATACGATGAGTCAAGTAGAGGAAACTCTCGGCGGATTACGCATCATCAAGGCCTTCTGTGCAGAAGAGAAGATGAACCAACGGTTCGACCGTATCAACTCGGAATACCGCGATAACATCATGAAAGTAAATATCCGACAGCAGATGGCACATCCCATGAGCGAATTCTTAGGGACGGTTATGATAGTCATTGTGCTTTGGTTTGGCGGTATACTAGTACTAAACAACCAGACTATCAGCGGTCCGACGTTCATCTACTACCTCGTAATACTCTACTCAATCATTAATCCTTTGAAGGAATTTTCAAAGGCCGGATACAACATTCCGAAAGGTTTAGCATCGATGGAGCGCGTAGATAAAATTCTATTAGCAGAGATTTCCATCAAAGAGACAGACCATCCGAAGCATATCAGTAGCTTCAAACATCAGATAGAATTCCGCCATGTATCGTTCAAATATGCCGAGAAATGGGTGCTACGCGACATCAATCTCGTGATAGAGAAGGGTAAAACAGTAGCTTTGGTGGGTCAAAGTGGTAGCGGAAAATCTACCCTTGTCGACCTCATTCCGCGTTACTACGATGTTCAAGAAGGCGAAGTACTCATCGACGGAGTCAATGTTCGCGACCTAGGAATCCACGATTTACGACAATTGATAGGCAATGTGAACCAAGAAGCAATACTCTTCAACGACACGTTCTTCAACAACATATCTTTCGGAACCGACAATGCTACGCCTGAACAAGTAGAACAAGCAGCGCGAATAGCGAATGCCCACGAGTTCATTATGCAGTCGGAGAACGGCTATAATACATCCATCGGCGATCGTGGAGGACGACTGTCGGGCGGTCAACGACAGCGTGTAAGCATTGCACGAGCTATCTTAAAGAATCCGCCCATTCTTATTCTGGACGAAGCAACAAGTGCTCTTGATACCGAAAGTGAACGTCTGGTACAAGACGCATTGGAACACTTGATGAGCACACGTACCACGATTGCTGTGGCACACCGCCTCTCTACCATCAAACATGCAGACGAAATATGCGTGTTGCACGACGGAAGTATCGTGGAACGTGGCACGCATGACGAGCTGATAGAGAAAGACGGATACTACAAGAAGCTGAACGAAATGCAGAAATAAGGGGACTTCCCCACTCTTATCGCTAAGAAAGAGAGAGTAAATAAGACTATACTGAGAATACAAACATGACGAGACTAAACTGTCAAACGACGAATTCTGCGTCCCAACTCCAACACGAAGAGCAGTTGGGATTTTGGAGGAAATTGGCTTTTGGTGTCTTTTACACCCTCTCGCTCCTACCCTTCCGCGTTCTTTATTGTATCTCCGATATAGCCTATCTACTTGTATACAGACTATTGAGATACCGTCGTGAAATCGTTAGAAAGAATCTGTCGACTGCTTTCCCCGACAAAAATGAGGCAGAGATAGCACACATCGAAAGAAGATTTTACCACTGGTTTTGCGATTATACACTCGAAGCCATCAAGTTGCTAAGCATCAGTGACACGGAATTGAAGCATCGATTCACTATCCAAAACTCCCAAGAAATCATCGAATGTTTCGATAACGGACAATCGGTAGCAGCCATCCTAGGGCATTATTGTAACTGGGAATGGCTCTCATGTGTGGGTATGGAATTACCAAAAGAGAGCCGTTGCGGACTCGTCTACCACCCTCTTAGCAATCATTTTTTTGACGAATTGTTCCGCCGCATACGTTCGTCACAAGCTAATGGAGTTCCCATTCCCAAACAAGATACACTCCGATACCTACTCGCCTACAAGCAACAAGGCATCAACTCGTTCTTCGGTTATATATCAGACCAAACCCCAAAATGGGAGAATATCCACCTTTGGTTGCCTTTTCTCAATCACGATACACCCGTATTTACCGGTAGTGAACGCCTCATGAGGAAGCTAAACAATGCCGTTTATTACGTAGAGATGAGCCGACCACGTCGCGGTTACTACACTTGTACGTATCATCTCATTACCAAAATGCCCAATGAGCTGCCCGAACACGAGATTACCCGCCGTTTCTTCGAGTTGTTAGAACAGACTATTCGACGCAATCCCGAATACTATTTATGGAGCCATAACCGATGGAAACGTACGCACGAAGAATACAATAAAAGAATGGAAGGCAAGCAAGCATGATGTTGTTAAATCCTACATACGAATATCTGAGAAGCTACATTGAGCGTATTCCATCTCGTTTCGAAGCCGAGGGTACTACCATATATCACCTCCGCAATGAGATAAAAGTGATGGAAACACCCGACGGCCAGAAGCTGAATGTGAAACGATACCATGTACCCAATGGACTGAACCGATTGATATATTCATGCGGATTGCGTAAACCCAAGGGACAGAGAGCCTTTGAATACCCTGCCATACTCTTGCGCAACGGTATCAACAGTCCCACACCTATCGCATATATAGAGGAACGACAGGCCGGATTATTGGGATATACGTACTTCATTAGTGAGCAATGCGACTATCCACATACGCTCTATGATATGGGGAATGCTACTCCTGAACTATACGAACCCATGGCTAAAGCACTTGCACATCTAGCTGCCAGCACGCACAACAAGAACATCATGCACCTTGATTTCACTCCCGGCAATATACTGTGGAAGCATGATGAGGATGGATTCAAGTTCTCATTGGTAGACACCAATCGCATGTACTTTGGCCCGGTAAGTATCAATAAGGGTATCAACAACCTTAAACGAATGTGGGGACCCAAAGCTTTTTTCATATTATTGATGCAACATTATGCCGAAGAACGGGGCATCATACCACAAGAAGTCGTTGACAGAGCGTTGAAACTGCGCCGTCGCTTTTGGATAAACTATCAACGTAAACACAACATTCCTTTTAAACTTGAACTATGAAAAAGAAACGATTATGCTACATATCGCGCAATTATCGAGGCGTAAATGGCTCTGGTAATAAAGCCAAAACCGATAACGAGGAGACGCTTAGGGGCTTACAGGCACATAATCTAGGCCTGCCAACAACCTATTATAACAGTAAGATACTGACATTTTTTCTCGATTTGGCCGGCATTCTAAAGACGATATGCACGATACGACGTGGAGATTTAATCGTACTTCAATACCCTATCAAGAAATATTTTGCATTTATTTGCCGATTTGCAAAGTTGCGTGGCGCCTCAACCATAGCCTTAATTCATGATCTCGGTTCCATGCGTAGGAAGCGACTTGGCGTAAAACAAGAGATAGAGCGACTAATGTGCGCTGACTATGTAATCGCTTCTAACGAGACAATGAAGCAATGGCTCCACACGAAAGGATATAAACACCCATTGGGTTCGCTAAGTCTCTTCGATTATCGAAGTCATACTATCCATCAGAAACAAACAACCTTGACCGATTGTCCACGCGTTATATATGCCGGAGCATTAGCCGAACGGAAGAACAGCTTCCTACGATTAATGTCGCAACAAGCACAAAACTATCAATTGGTAATCTATGGTAACAAGAACGGATTGCCCGGATTAGCAGACAGTAAGCACGTCAAGATAGAGGGATTTATGGCCTCCGAAGACTTCATAGAGCATGTAGACGGACATTTCGGACTCGTTTGGGATGGTGCAGATACTCATACTTGCAGCGGAGCTTTCGGCGAATACCTCCGTTGGAACAGCCCTCATAAGGTCTCATTTTATCTCCGTGCCGGTCTTCCCATTATCATTTGGCGACAAGCAGCCCTTGCAAACGTCGTCCAAGAAGAAGGTATCGGAATCTGTATAGATTCTCTCGAAGAGCTTAACGACATACTCCCAAGCATTACAGCTGTGCAATACGACGAGATGAAGAAGCAAGTATATCGGGTAAACGAGCAGCTTCGGACCGGTCATTACTTCACAAAGGCATTGCAAGAAGCCATCAATCAATTGACAAAGTAGGCGTATGACTGAAATAAAAAAGATTATTGCCGTAGTCGTAACATACAATCGTATAGAACTACTCCAGCGCGGTATAGCCTCGCTTCGCCAACAACAAGGCCTTTCAAAAGTCATTGTTGTCGACAATGGGTGTACAGATGGAACCTGCGAATGGCTTGATGAGCAAACCGATTTAACTGTCATACACCAAGAGAATGTGGGCGGAAGTGGCGGATTCTATACCGGTATCCAGCGAGCTTATACCGATGGAGCCGATTGGATATGGTGTATGGACGACGATGTCTTCCCACGCCCCGACTGCTTAATACAATTATTGAAATACATAGAGCAACCCAGTATCGGCATACTCTCGCCCCGACGACTACTCGACGGACAAGTGTTTACACATGAATTTCAAAAATTCGACTTCACCAATCCATTAGCTTCCATGCACGGACGAAAACTAGCCAAACAGCAAATAAGCCAAGCCACAGAGATTGTTGGAGCCGACTTCGAAGGTCCACTCATCAATCGCACGGTCGTAGAGAGAATTGGTTTACCCAACAAAGAGTTGTTTATCTTCTGCGACGACACCGACTATTGCCTACGAACCCATCTATCCGGCTTCCGTTTACAGTATATTCCGGATGCCTTGATGGACAAACATAAGTTCTTCAATGATGATACATGGGTCACACGCAATCAAAAAAAGAAGTGGAAACGATATTACCAAATACGCAACGAGGCCTACCTGAACCATCATTATGGCCGTAATTGGGGCGTTCGCTACCTACGTAGCTTCATTGGAATGATTGGTTATATCATTCCCGCTCTGTTTACCATGCCCTTCTCAAAGGCGTGGCAATGGAAAGACTTACCCATGTTGTGGCAGGCCTATAGCGATGGTATCCACGAGAGATTAGGTAAAAGATAGGCTCTACATCCTGATAACATCCCGTCCTTCATAGAAGTCTTGAATGACACGGATAATAGCTTCAGATGTGTTCACGTCTATATAAGATTCATTACGCGACGACTTGATGGATTTGATAAACGATAATATCTCGTATCTAATGCCTTCGCCATCCAGTTGATAGAAGTAACGTTTATTCTCAGCAGGGTTCTCATACCTCACTTCAAAGTAATCTGTCTTCCACCATGGAGCCGGAACATAGATGTAACCTTTTGTTCCCGACACGACGAGTTCGCCTTCCGACTTCACTCCTTGTCCTACTTTCAACGAGGCTACAGCATGCGGATAGACAAAAGAAACCTTGGTAAAGGCGTCAAAGAACAACTCTTCATCCAGCAGATGTGTAACGATTTGCTTACTTATATAGTCTGTCCCTAGCAATTGGAAGATGGGTAATAGAGCCGTAGGTCCCCATGCGCAAATGCTATTCCATGGACATGGACCATTCCCTTCGCGCATTCTTTCCATGTCTTGCAGGCTTGTACAAGTGGCATCCACCGAAACTACCTTCCCAATTGCCCCACTCTTAGCCAATAAACAAAGTCGGTCATAGGCCATAGAATAAGCAGTCTTCAATCCATCGGCAAGCACCAATCCCTTGTCCTTTGCCATCTGCTGCAATTCACACCATTGCTCTACCTTGATAGTTATTGGAGTTTCGCACAACACATGTTTTCCTTTTCCGAGGGCACGGTATATATGTTCATAGTGCATTTCGGGCTTTGAAATCACGTATATGGCATCAGAAACATTCAATAATTCATCTAGCTGGTCTGTCACACAAGGCAGTTGATGAAGTCGTTCAGCCAACAAGCTGCCATTATTCGTACACACACCACTGATAGTAACACCATTCACATAGTGACTTTCGTTCTCAAATTTGTTTAGAATGGCCGAGTCGCCCACCAAACCTATTCTTATATCGCGCTGTTCACAACGCAATTCAGAACTTGAGATACCCTCTGTACGGTCAAGATACACGACCTCACAGAACTCTTTTAAGTAATCAAACTTACCTTTCCAATCCGACCCAACCGTGAATACATCCACATTCAAACGACGAATATCATCGATTTTCTGCCCTATATATTCCTCTACGACAATCTCATCGGCCAATCCTGTATCACGCACATTATTAATACGCTCTATCAAAGATTGCTGTACGTTGATTTTACCACGCGACCTATCGAAAGTGTCAGCAGTCACTCCGACTATCAAATAATCGCCTAATGCCTTGGCACGTTGTAATAGTTTGATGTGCCCATGGTGCAGAAGGTCGTATGTTCCGTAAGTAATTACCTTTTTCATAATATTCCTCTGGTATGCAAGTCGTTCAAAGCATCTATCAGAACCGTATTGTCCTCCACAGTCAAGGCACCAATATGACCTACGCGAAACACTTTATCGCGCAAGTCTCCACCATTCGGACATACCCATAGATGGTACTCATCTTTGAGACAAACAAATATATCATAAGCCGAAGCATGCAATGGATGAAGCGAAGTGACGGCATTCGAAGGAGATTCAGCAAACAATTCAAGCGGCAGATGACGGATACGTTGCCTGAAGTCTTCTGCCAACAAGCGGGTTCGTTCTATCTCTATGGCGTCGCCACCTGCCTCTGCTATTTCATGAAGTCGGGCATTTATCTGCCGTAAGATTCCGACGGCAGGAGTGAAAGGAGTCTGACCTCGCTCTGCATTCTTCAGTGCATCCTTCAGGTCAAAGTACATACTTCTTACCTTATTTCCCTCTACACGTGCCAAAGCCCTTTCGCCTAGAACCACCACAGAGATACCCGGTGCACACGCTAAAGCTTTCTGCGAACCAGTAATCATCACATCTACATGCAGTGACGCCATATCAAACGGGTCGGCCAAGAATGAGCTTATGGCATCAACCACAAGCAAAAGATCTTGCTCTTGACAAAAGCGACTAATCAAATCTATATCATAATGTACACCCGTAGAGGTCTCTCCCACATTGACTAAGAGCGCAGTAAAACCTTGACCGGCAAATGGTTGAAGCATCAATTCGGTCAACTGCTTACCCATAGGTACCTTTATCTCGGTGTAATTCAGGCCATGAATATCGCAAAGTTGTACGAAGCGATGGCCGAAGCTACCACCATTGACAACCAAAACACGATCAGCCGGAGTCAGCACATTCATCACTGTAGCTTCCATTGCAGCCGTTCCAGAACCGGTCAAGAACAATACTCTTGCAGAATCTTCGGCATGCGCAAACTGCTTGATAAGCCTCTCACTATCAAATGTCAGCTCCGAGAACTCGGGGGTACGAAAATATGGCACCTGCTCTCCGCCTATTTGTCGAACCGCCTCTGACGACATGACCGGTCCAACTGTAAAATTCAGCAAATTCTTTAGCTCTTTCATATTCATAGTTTTGCTAGTAATCGTTTAACTGCCGAGCGTCTATACGCCCGACGTATATCCGGCATCCGTACCTTATAGCTATGGTCTGTATCAAACACTACGGCGCCATGCATATTCGGACATTTGACAGGAGTCATATAATCGGGACCGAACACCACTTTCAAATATGCATCATAATCGCCCGGAGCAGGCACTTGTAACCCCTCAAAAGATAGCATCGTCGTATGGTCAAAGATGTGTTTATCCCATATAAACCTATCTCCTGCAAAGGCCACATGTCCCAATTGCCGACTATCATCCCAAGAATGTTGCAACAACAAATCGTCTACATACTGATATAGTTGGGCAAATCCATACTTCATCACCTGGCGACGCCACCAGTACTTGCGAAACAACAGCCCTAAACGTCCTGAGAGCAAGATGGGATAATCTATCGACTTGAGACATCTCAAACGTCTGCGGACATTCTTAACCAGCTGCTTTCGTTCTACCATATCATCGGGCATGCCATCAAGGATGAATATATCTATAAATATTCCTTGGTTATAAGGACGGTAACAATCGCTCGGACGCACAGCCGTGGTATTACTATTACGCAACTGAGCGTGCCCACAACAATAATGTTCATCATTATAAGGAGTCTGCAAAAAGTAAGGCGCCTCCAATTCCTTAGCACAGATAAGCCGCAACTTTTCATAATCCGGACGAGGCATCGTGACGTCTATATCATCATCCCAAGGGATAAATCCTTGATGCCGCACCGCTCCTAGCAACGTACCTCCTTCTATCCATACACGCAAATCGTGCTTCCGGCAAATATCAACGAGTTTTTTAAGCAAATCTAGTTCTATTGCCCAGATTTTTTTCATCTCTACAGAGACGAGGTATCCATCACGATATTCACTATCTAAGTTCATCTTTTAAGTAATTACTTCAGCTGTTCTATTTAGCAACAAAGGTAAACATAAAAAGTGAAAATAAATAGACTATTTGAAACTCTATTATCATTTTGATAATAAAAGCCCCCACTTCTCACTTCAAGCTCGTCTACTTATCCACTCGTTAACTTGTCTACTACTTTGCTGCAAAGCCGAGGCAGCGATGCTGTCTCGGCTTTGCAAGAATGCTGAAGAGGCCATGCAGCAATACTGAGGAACCGCTGCAACAGCCCCACCCCAGCCCTCCCCAAAAGGGGAGGGAGAAGGTTTTAAGTGGACAAGTAGACGAGTTTAGGCTTTAGTTTGTAAGTTTTTGAGTTGATAAGTTATTTAGTTGTGGGACGGGGAAGCTTTATTTCTGTCGCCCTCCCCTCTATGGGAAGGGATGGGGTGGGGCTTCTGTAGGGACGCGACATGTCTCGTCCGCGGGGGAAATTTGCAATCTCTTTACTCCATGATTGTAGTACATATACGCATACCGGAGACTATCTTCGCTTACGTTCGACACCCTCCGACTATGAATAACATGTTTATTCCAATACTTTAGCGAGCTGCCTCATACCTTCGGACGCTCCTTTGGCTATCTGAACGATTCGACCACCAGCTGCATTCACCGGATTTGGGTCGATGAGATAAACCGGAACTTCGGGACGAACATATTGTACCAGTCCGGCAGCTGGATAGACATTGAGCGATGTACCAATAATAACAAAGATGTCAGCTTGGTGTGCTGCCACTGCAGCGGGTTCCATCATGGGTACCGATTCACCAAAGAACACGATGAAAGGACGCAACAACGAACCATCTTCGGCCTTGGTTCCGGGTTTTATTTGACAATCATCTTCGGGCAGTTCGCGTATATATCGGTTGTCGTAAGGGGCACGACTAGAGCATACTTTAGACAGTTCTCCATGCAGATGAATGACTCGCGACGACCCCGCTTTCTCGTGTAGATTATCTACATTCTGCGTAACGACAGTTACCTCGAACCGTTTTTCCAACTCGTGGATGAGTAGATGCCCTTCATTGGGTGCCGCCTGATAGAGCTTCTTGCGCAACATATTGTAGAAATTAGTCACCAATGTAGGGTCAGCTTCCCATCCCTCATGGGTAGCAATCTGCTCTACCGGATAGTTCTCCCACAATCCATCATTGCCGCGAAAAGTCTTAAATCCACTCTCCACCGACATCCCTGCTCCAGTTAGAAATACAATATGTTTCATATTTTACAGTTTACGAGTTCTTCAAAGTTAACAAGTGGACGAGCTAACAAGTAGACAAGATACAGCCAAATAGATATACACTTACACATTCTCTAGGCAAATCTACACGCTTACTTGTTAACTTGTCTACTTCTTTACTCCCCCCTTGTTCCCACAAAATTAAGGATTTTTTGGCTATTGTACGAAAGGAAGTAAGATAAAAATGCTAACTTTGCAGGAATATAAGCACATTATTATAATAACAGAAAATAGATTTATGGATAAAGTTAGTTACGCTTTAGGATTGGGCATCGGCCGACAACTGTCTGGAATGGGTGCCGAGGGCTTGAATATTGACGATTTTGCACAGGCTATCAAAGATGTGATTGCCGGCGCAAAGTTACAGCTCGACGATCAAGAAGCGCAAACCATCGTACAGAATTTCTTTGCCGAGAAAGAAGCTCAACAACAAGCGGCTGCCGCAGAAAAGGGTAAAGTGGCTAAAGAAGAGGGCGAAGCTTTCTTGCAAGAGAATGCTGCAAAAGAAGGCGTAAAGACCACAGCTAGCGGTCTGCAATATATGGTATTGCTAGAAGGAAACGGTAAAAGCCCCAAGGCTACCGACCAAGTGGAATGCCACTATCGCGGTACATTGATTGATGGGACACAATTTGACAGCAGCTACGACCGCGGACAGACAGCTACATTCGGCTTGAACCAAGTTATCGCAGGCTGGACTGAAGGTCTCCAATTGATGCAGGAAGGCGCTAAGTATCGCTTCTTCATTCCTTATCAGTTAGGCTATGGCGAGCGCGGTGCAGGTGCATCAATTCCTCCATTCGCAGCTTTGATCTTCGACGTAGAACTGATTGCAGTGAGATAAGAAAACTCTAAAAATTCAATTATAAACCAATGAAAAGACTTTCTATCGTAGCCGCATTGGCTATCAGCGTAGCCGCTCTGACATCATGCGGCAACTCAACCCCTAAGGCTGATCTTAAAAATGATGTCGACACCATGAGTTATGCTATGGGTTTGGCACAGACTCAGGGCTTGAAAGAGTATCTAGTAGGTCGTATGCAGATTGATACTACCTATATGGAAGACTTCATCAAGGGTTTGAACGAAGGTGCTAACGCCGGTGATAACAAGAAGAAAGCTGCTTACTATGCAGGTATTCAGATTGGCCAGCAGATTAGTCAGCAGATGTTCAAGGGTATCAATCACGAAGTTTTCGGCGATGATTCTACCAAGACTATCTCTATGAAGAACTTCATGGCAGGCTTTATCGCTGGTACAACCGGCAAAACCGGCAAGGTGAAAATGACCATTGAGCAGGCTCAAATGACCGCCCAGACATTGATGACACGCATCAAGGGCAAAAACATGGAGAAACAATATGGTCCAAACAAAGAAGCCGGTGAGAAGTTCCTCGCAGCCAACAAGACCAAGGCCGGTGTGAAAACATTACCTAGCGGTGTACAGTATAAGGTCATCAAAGAGGGTAAGGGCGCTATGCCTAAAGACACTTCTATGGTAGAAGTACAGTACGAAGGCAAGACCATCGACGGTAAGGTATTCGACAGTTCTTATCAACGTGGCAACCCTGTTAGCCTCCGTGCCAACCAGGTAATCAAAGGATGGACAGACGCTTTGGTTCACATGCCGGTGGGTTCTGTATGGGAAGTGTACATTCCTCAGAACTTAGCATACGGTGAGCGTGAGCAAGGTACTATCAAACCTTTCTCTGCTTTGATCTTCAAGATTGAATTGCTAAGCGTTAAATAAGTCGTTTACTCACAATATGAGAAACTAACAAACCCTCTTTCCCACTGTGGAGAGGGGGTTTGTTGCATATAAATAAGCATGAAAATGAAAAAGACTATTTTACTATCTATCGCCCTCTTGATGGGCGCACAAGCCTTGACTCTTCAAGCTAAAGACAAAAAGAAGAAGAAAACAACAGCACAACCGGTAGCTACTATCAAACTAGCGACCCCAAGTGACTCAGTGAGTTATGCAGCCGGAATGGCGGCTACGCAAGGCCTCCTCTCTTTTATCAAGCAACAGTATGAAGTAGATACTACTTATATGGCCGACTTCGTACAAGGATTTCGCGATGCATTGAGCCATTCCAACGATCCGAAGTTCAAAGCTTACAATGCTGGTGGACAGATTGCCAACATGGTAAACGAACGCATCATCACCCATGCACGTACTAGTTTTGAGGGTACTCGCGACTCCATCAGTCAAGATATGTTCCACGCAGGATTCATTGCTGCACTAACCAACGACACCACTTACTACACAGTAGCGGCTGCCGATAAGATGTACCGTGAACGTATGGCAGCCGACCAAGAGCTAAAGAACGCAGCTTACAAGAAAGAGAATGCTGATTGGTTAGCACGTAATGCTACGAAGGAGGGAGTCATCAAACTACCTAGCGGACTACAATACAAAGTATTAAAAGCCGGTACCGGAGCTAAACCTACAGAGAAACAAGAGGTAACGGTGAAGTATGTGGGCAAGTTGATTGACGGTACCGAATTCGACAACAGTTACAATCGTAATCCACAAACAACATCTTTCCGTTGCAATCAAGTAATCAAAGGTTGGACAGAGGCATTAACCATGATGCCTATAGGTAGCAAATGGGAGTTGTTTATTCCCCAAGAGTTGGGCTATGGCGAACGTCAAGCCGGAAAGATAAAACCTTATTCTACACTTGTATTCACCGTAGAATTGGTTGGAATTAAGGACTAAGCAAGAAAGAAAAGAATCGTATTATAAGCCTACAACAAAAAAAAGAGCGAACCCAAATGGATTCGCTCTTTTTATATGAATGATAATTCTAGATTACTCTGTAACCTGAACTGTAGCACGACGGTTGAATGAGATAGGTGACAAATCGTTCACACCACCCTTTGCAGCTGTCTTAATCTTGCTACGTTCGATACCCATATTGTTGACAAGTTCATCAGCAACAACTTTAGCACGCTGCTCTGACAACCACTGGTTGTGTTTAACTGAACCGGTAGCACTGTCTGCATAACCTGTAACAAGAAGGTTAGAATTGTTCTCTCTAGCATACTTAGCCAACGCACGAACGTTTACTAAATCTTTCTTAGAAGCAATATTTGTCTTGTCAATATTAAAGAATACCGAAATAGGAGTTGCAATGAATTCTTTCACAGAAGTATTCTCTGCAGGCTTATTCAACATCTCTTTCAGACGAGCATTCTCATCATTGAGGTTGTTAATTTGTGCATCCTTGTCATTAAGTTGATTACGCAAGTCGTTGATTTGAGAAGTTAAGCCGTCAATTACGTTAGGATCACAAGGCTCAACAAGCGTAAAATGATGTTCACCGTTAGAACTCTTGAAGTGGTAAGTAAGACCTGCCATCAATTCAATATTGCTATGGTTTATATCGAAACGAGCACCGTTGTTGTGCTGAACGGCAAAGCCATCCATATCCCAAACGATAGCCGGCTTCACAGAGAGAGTCCAAGCTTTCTTCTCACCCAAGTTGAATAGGAAGTTCAAACCAGCCTTTGTAATCCAAGAATCGCGGCCATCGCTGAAGCTATTGTTCAACACATTGCCCTGAGCATCTTTATAAGCTGTTCCGGGATTACCATTATTGATATACTCAATATGGTCTGAATTGAAGTAATAACGCCAACCCACACCCAATACACCTTCTAACTCAAATGTACGAGGAGTATCCTTGTAGCCTCCAAAGAAGTTCATCAAGTTTAACTTTGCCAAGAAAACGAGGTCGTTGTAATCTACAACTGTCTTGCTATCCGTCCAGTTAACTGCCGCATGATCTTGAATAGCGAGTCCAAAAGCAGGGGAAATCATCTTAGTTAATTCCGCACCAAAGATAGGACGCATGCCTCCCCAAAAAGCTCCTTGTTTGAAAGCTTTATTAGAACCGGGAACTTGATCCAAATGGCTAGTAGCTGTTGTACCACCAACTTCAATTCCAAGAGACCAGTTATCAAAGAACTTGTTACCCACAAATCCTTGTGCGCTTGCGCTCAGTGTTATAACACTGGCTGCAATAATAGAAAGTATCTTACGCATAATGTAAATAAATAAAATAATAAAAGTACCCCCAGACTTAAATCTTGTACTACTTGCTTAATCAAAATTATGGGACAAAATTACAACAATTCTTATAATAGTACAACTTTTTTAACTATAAAGAACGCATTTGATTGAATTATAGAAAGAATCGGACTATTTTGCTCCATAAAAAGCTAAATTACTCTTTCAAAAAATTACTAAGCAGAGTTAAGACCAACAAAAAAGCAGTGCACCTATGCAAACTTGGCATAGATACACTGCTCATCTATTAAAATTCACTGACTTTATATTACATATAACCAAGCCAACGCAATATATCGTTGAGATTGGCAAGTACCATCAGCAGCATCAAAATACCAATACCTACGTATTCGGCACGTATCATGAAATTCTCACTTGGTTTGCGTCGCGTTATCATCTCGTAGAGAAGGAACAACACATGTCCGCCATCAAGTGCCGGAATCGGCAGGATATTCATGAAAGCCAAGATGATACTGAGGAAAGCAGTCATCAACCAAAAGACATGCCAATCCCATGTTGGAGGGAACAGACTGCCTATAGCACCGAATCCACCGAGGCTCTTTGCACCGTCGGCAGTGAACACATACTTCATATCGCTGACATATCCCGACAATACATCCCAACCATATCGTACTCCGGCAGGGAAACTCTCGAAGAATCCATAAGTCACATGTGTCTCTTGATAAGTATCGAAGAGATTCTTCACAATGAATCCCAACTTCAAATCGGAAGTCAATATAGTATTGACGGTATCAAGTTTTTCGATGCCGGCTTTCTTGACTACGAAGGATGCCGTGCGTACTTTCAGACTATCCTGAGGAGTCTTTGCATCCATCATCACATCGGACAAGCGCCCCAATTCTCCCATAAATTCATTGTAAGAATCAACAGCCTTGCCATTGACAGCGACCATCACATCGCCCTTAGCAAGCCCTATCTTGGCAGCAGGAGAACCTGCCAACACGCTATCTACTTGTGCCGGGACGAAAGGAGACACGAACCGAGGTTCCGTCTTCAACATACCAAGCAGATTAATCTCGCCCGGAAGAGGCAGCGTCATGGCCTTTCCATCACGAACAATGCGCACGCTTTGCGCCTCAGAAAGATCGCGGAACAAGTCGGCTCCGTAGTCTTTGAAATCACCTTTCTCCGTACCTATTAATATATCATGGTCGTGGAAGCCCAAAACTTTGGCTTCCTTATTGAACTTCATACCCATGGTCATATCCTTGACAGCCACATACGATTCTCCCCAATGGAACAAAACCATCGAATAGATAAACAGAGCCAACAAGAAATTCACCAACACTCCACCTATCATAATAAGGAGTCGTTGCCACGCAGGCTTCGATCTGAACTCCCAAGGTTCGGCAGGTTTCTTCATTTGTTCGGTGTCGAAGCTCTCGTCTATCATTCCGGAGATCTTACAATATCCACCAAGTGGGAGCCAACCTATACCGTATGTCGTATCACTCTTGCGCGGTTTAAACTGGAAAAGATGAAACCAAGGGTCGAAAAAGAGGTAGAATTTCTCAACACGAACACCGAAAAGTTTAGAGAAAAAGAAGTGCCCACCCTCATGGAGCAGCACTAGTAACGAGATTGCCAACATGAATTGTAGCAGTCTTATCAGAAATATTTCCATTGTCTATAGTTGTTTGGACTAAATGAATGATTCTATTTATTATTAAAATTTCGTTGCCATCAACTCGCCGGCAATAGCACGTGCTTGCGCATCCGAAGCTACATAAGTCTCATAGGTAGGCGTAGCATCGAAAGTAGCTTGCTGCATGGTCTGCTCTATAATGTCGGCCATGCCCAAGAATGAGCACTTATCACGACGGAAACCTTCGTTTACTACCTCATTAGCGGCATTCAAGATACACGGCATATTACCACCTTTTTGAATGGCATCATAGGCCAATGCCAAGCATTTAAACTTATTCACATCCGGTTCAAAGAACTCCAACGGCTGCTTGAACAAGTCCAATCGGTCGCCATTCAGAGGCAGACGATCGGGGAAAGAGAATGCATACTGGATGGGAAGTCGCATATCAGGCACACCCAATTGAGCTTTCACGCCACCATCAGCGAACTGTACCGCACTGTGAACGATGCTCTGTGGATGGATAAGCACTTGAATCTTATCGGCCGGAACACCGAACAACCACTTCGCTTCCATCACTTCGAAGCCCTTATTCATCAACGATGCCGAGTCGATAGTTATCTTCGCACCCATCTCCCACGTCGGATGTCGGAGTGCATCTGCGGCTGTCACGCGGGCTATCTGCTCACTCGTGAACTTGCGGAAAGGCCCACCGGAGCAGGTCAGCAGTATCTTCTCGATCTCATTATGGTCTTCGCCGACGAGGCTTTGGAATATGGCACTGTGCTCACTATCGACAGGTAGGATGGGCGCATGGTATTCTTGAGCCAACCGGCAAATCAATTCTCCGGCCACAACCAGCGTCTCCTTATTGGCCAGACAAATTTTCTTGCGAGCCTTAATGGCATGGATGGTCGGTGCCAGTCCGGCATATCCCACCATCGCCGTGAGCACCATATCGATCGGTTCGGCCTCGACGATCTGCTCCAGAGCCTCTCGTCCGGCATAAACTTTAATGTCCGGTTGGTCTGAGAGTAATTCCTTCAGCCTCTCATAATGAGCATCATTGCCGATAACCACAGCTGCCGGACGAAACTTGCGAGCCTGCGCCGCCAGTTCGTCCACGCGGTTATTGGCCGTCAGGCAATACACTTCGTATAGGTCGCTATGCTGTTCGATAACGTCGAGTGCCTGTGTTCCGATGCTACCCGTAGAACCGAGGATACATATTTGTTTCTTCATATTGTCGTTTCTCCTATTCATCCAGCCCCATGATACCATCGGGTATCATCAGGCTTATTTCGTGTTTGTCGTGGTCAACGCCTGCTATCAGGTCGTCGGATGCAGGGAGGAGTATCTCCTTCCCGTCCGGAGCAAGCACTTCAAAAAGCGTATTGATAGTGGTGTCGTCCACATGCCGGATGATTCCTACAGCTTCCCCGTCATGCGAATTGCGCACCGTCCAGCCGATAATCTCAGCCCATGTCACGTTTTCCGCATCCGAATCAGACAGATGTCGAGGGAAGAATACGATGCTACCGGTGAGCTGTCGAGCCTGCTCCTGCGTCTCAATATCGCAGAATTTCACCAATGCCGTCTCTTCACTGTGGAATCGATACTCTTCCATAAAAAAAGGTACGAGGATTCCATCCATCTCCAAGACGAGGTAATCTGCCTCCACTCGGTCGAAGACATCGTCGGTGAAAGACATCGAAACCTCTCCTTTCACCCCATGAGGCTTGCCTATCTTACCTATCTTATATACGTCTTCAGTCTTAATCATCCACACGAATTATTTTAGCTCCAAGCGAGTTGAGACGCTCTTCTATATTCTCATAGCCACGATCTATCTGTGCAATATTGGCTATCTTGCTTGTTCCCGACGCGCTCAATGCAGCTATCAGCAACGCGATACCGGCGCGAATATCGGGGCTGGTCATTCTTCCGGCCCTCAAAGTACGCTTACGGTCATGTCCGATAACGACAGCCCGATGGGGATCGCACAAGATAATCTGTGCTCCCATATCTATCAATTTATCGACAAAAAACAATCTACTTTCAAACATCTTCTGATGGAACAGCACACTACCACGGGCTTGTGTAGCCACAACCAACAATACCGACAATAGATCGGGAGTCAATCCCGGCCACGGAGCATCGGCCAATGTCATGATGGTACCGTCTATAAAAGAGTCTATCTCATAGTGGTTGGTAGGCGGAATCCATAGATCATCGCCCTCAATCTTGACTTTCACACCTAGTCGGCGGAATGCATCGGGAATAATACCTAGGTCGCGTACTGATACATCTTTGATTCTGATACCATCGCCACACATGGCCGCCATACCGATAAACGACCCCACTTCTATCATGTCCGGCAATATACGATGTGTCGCACCATGCAACGATGATACGCCAACGACTGTCAATAAATTGCTACCAATGCCACTGATACAAGCTCCCATCGCATTGAGCAGATGGCAAAGTTGCTGAATATAGGGTTCGCATGCAGCATTATAGATAGTCGTCGTACCCATAGCAAGCACAGCCGCCATGATGATATTGGCCGTACCTGTGACCGAAGCCTCATCCAAGAGCATATAGCATCCCTTCAATTTGCGAGCTTCTATATGAAATACCTCGCGCTCGTCTTCACGCGAAAACTTCGCACCAAGATATTTAAAACCTAGGAAATGGGTGTCCAAACGACGTCGACCAATCTTGTCTCCACCGGGTTTAGCCACCGTAGCTTTACCAAATCGCCCAAGCAACGGGCCTATCATCAGCACGCTACCACGCAAAGCTGCACAGGCTTTCACAAACTCCAAACTGTCCAAGTAGCTCAAATCCAGTTCATCGGCTTGGAATGTATAGTCGTTCTTATTGTGCCGTGTCACTTTCACCCCTATCGTCTGTAACAACTTAATCAAATTGTTTACATCCTGAATATCCGGGATATTGTTTATTCTAACAGCTTCCGGGGTCAGCAACGTGGCACAGATTACCTCCAACGCCTCATTCTTTGCACCTTGCGGTTTAATGGTTCCTTGGAGTTTATGCCCTCCTTCTATCACAAAAGACTCCATTATTTCCTCTTTCGCTTGTTATTAGTAGTCTGGGGCTCGCGGTCGATAATCTTATCAAACTTGAATGTAGACAAGTCTAATTGCACTTTACCGTCAGTAAAACGCGCCAAATCCGACGCTACTTTCTCGTCATCAATGGAGCCATGACTCCACTGAACCAAATTACGTTTCATTTGGTTGGCCGTTAAGCGAATCAATTCATCACGTTCCACACCCTCCTCCATGGTCTTCAATTTCTCAAACACCTCGAACAGCATATAGCCATAATGGCGTACCGGAATCGACTTCATCGGATAACTCACAGGCGTAGGTTTGTCGCCCATCTTCACTGCTTCTGTCACATCGAAAGGATAGTCTACATCTAGCTTAAAGTCGCTCATGATAGCTAGATGATCCCACAACTTTTGCAAATAGTCTTGAGTATCGTGGTTTTGCGGAAACATTCTATCCATGATGGCAATGATGGATTCAGCACACTGTTGGCGCTCTTCCTTCGTAGGGAGTCCTACCGCATAGTCTACCATGCTTTGTATCTCTCGCCCGTATTCCGGAAGTTTCAAGCGTTCGCGCTGGGTATTATAGTCTAATCCTTGGATATTCATGAAATGGATTTTTTGGTTTTTGCTTATCTTACAACAATTTCTTCGGCATCTTTGCCACAAAGTCCTTCAGATAGAAAGGCACAAAATAGGCCACATCTTCAAAACGTTGCTCAGCCATAGCTTTCTCTGCCAAGGGCAACATGTATTTAGCCAACGGCTCTACGTCCTTGATGAGACGGGCATTGGGGTGATTGATAGACTCCATACACTTTGCTGCACCATTGCCAAAGAAGTACACCGGACCACGTTCCAAGTATTCCTTATACGTATCGGCATCCACTATATCGGCTTGAATAGGACGTATTTCTTTCAATGCACGGTCATTTACCTGAGCATACACTTCCATCCTTCGAGCATCGAGCATCGGTACGAGCAAAGCATTCTCTTCTTCTATCTGTTCTTTCAACAATACCGGAACACACAGTAGTTGCAAGGTCGGTATAGCGATGAGTTTAGCCGAACGGCCAAAGCAAACACCCTTAGCCATACTGACACCGATACGCAGACCGGTATACGAACCGGGACCACAGCTCACAGCGACCGCATCGAGCTGTATACCCTGCTCGTCGATATATGCCAAAGCCTCGTCTACGAACACTCCGAGCTTCACTGCATGATTAGGGCCGCTATGGTCTTCTTGATTAAAGATACAATCTCCATCGCGTCCTACGGACACCGAGCAAACATCGGTGCTCGTCTCGATATTTAATATACACGACATAACTACAAATATATTCTAAATAAAGCGCAAATTTACAGATTTTTCCTGCAATTTTCTTACTTTTGCAGAAATTTAACGCGATTCGAATTATGATACAATCTATGACCGGTTACGGCAAATCTGTCGCAATCTACAACGAGAAGAAGATTCATGTAGAAATCAAATCTCTTAACAGTAAATCACTTGATCTATCCACTCGCATCGCCCCACTCTACCGTGAGAAGGAGATGGAGATACGTCAGATTATCACACAGGCATTGCAACGAGGCAAGATAGATTTCTCTATTTGGATTGAGAAAGATGCTGCACTCGACGCCACTCCCATCAATGCGGCACTGGTAGAGAACTATTACAAACAACTCAAGCAGATTTCTGCCACTGCCGGCATCCCCGAACCACAGGATTGGTACAACACATTGATGCGCATGCCCGACGTCACTACACGCACAGAAGTAGAAGTATTGTCCGACGACGAATGGGCCGTAGCTCTCCAAACTATCAACGAAGCCATCGACGCCCTCGTGGAATTCCGCCACCAAGAAGGTGCTGCACTGCAACAGAAGTTTACCGAAAAGGTGGACAACATCCAACAACTGCTTACCAGTATCGAACCTTATGAGCAGGCACGCGTTGAGAAAATCAAGGCTAACATTGTCAAAGGACTGGAACAAATACCCAGTGTGACTTACGACACCAACCGTTTGGAGCAGGAACTCATCTACTATATCGAGAAATTAGATATCAATGAAGAGAAGCAACGACTCACCAATCACCTCAAATACTTCCGCGAAACAATGGCCGAAGAAGGACCGATAGGTAAAAAGTTGGGCTTCATCGCTCAGGAGATGGGGCGCGAAATCAACACCACTGGGTCCAAGAGCAATCAGGCGGAGATGCAAAATATCGTCGTCAAGATGAAAGATGAGTTGGAGCAAATCAAGGAACAAGTGCTAAATGCACTGTAAAAACCTCCCCCAACCCCTCCCAAAGAGGGGAGTGCCTACGGGGAACTAACATCTCTTACTTTCTCTTTAGAATGAGGAAGACCTACAGGGGACAATCCTCACTTAACCTCTTCCAACAAAGGAGAACTGCCAAAGGACATCTCCAACCTTCTCTTTAAAAGAGGAAAACCTATAGGAGATAAACCTCACTTAGTCTCTTTCTACAAGGGAGAACTGCAAAGAGACATAGTATCAACACCTTCCAAAGAAAGGGTAGACCAATAGATTCATAATAATCCTCATGATGAAACACTCTGATAATATACCAAACGATGCATGCAGTGAGAGATCTTATGGTTACTTCACCTCAAAAACAGGCAACTACGAATTACTACGTCGTGCGGCAAAGAGTAACAGGCGATACCCTACAACTTCTGAATTCCTTTTATGGCAATATCTTCGAGGTAAGCAATTAGGTGTAAGATTCCGTAGGCAACATCCCATTGGAGATTACATTCCAGACTTTGTTTGTCTATCACATAATCTCATCATAGAAGTTGATGGAGGCTATCATTACGTTAATGGTCAGCCATTGAACGATGCCGAACGAACTGAATATCTCCACCAAAAGGGCTTTCAAGTCATTCGGTTTACTAACGAAGAGGTAAATGCAGCTCCCGAAGTAGTCATTCAAAAAATCAAAAAGGCACTACAAATAAATCCAAATTACAAAGAGCGACATCGTTTAGACCAACCAAAAGAACATGACATAATATCAACAGATATGAATGATTCCACAAGAATAAAGACTAAATCTACAGTCGAAAGTATTGAACCTAAGGACACAATGTCATCACTTCCCTTCTCAGGAAAGACTTGTTCCCGTAGGCTCTCCCCTCCTTGGGAGGGGGCGGGGGAGGTTAAAGGCCGACTCCTCATCTTCTCTGCGCCATCCGGCAGTGGCAAGAGTACTATTATCAATTGGCTCATGACGAAACATCCGGAACTTAATCTGGCATTCTCCATCAGCTGTACCAGCAGGGCACCACGAGGTACTGAACAAGACGGAGTGGAATATTTTTTCCTCACACCCGATGAGTTTCGTGCCAAGATTGCAGCCGACGAATTCCTCGAATACGAAGAAGTTTATCAAGACAGATTCTATGGTACGCTCAAATCGCAGGTAGAGAAGCAGTCCGCTGCCGGCCAAAATGTGGTGTTTGATGTCGACGTCAAGGGTGGATGCAACATCAAACAATTCTATGGCGACCGTGCCATGAGCCTGTTCATTCAACCACCTTCCATCGATGCTTTGCGCCAACGACTCGTCGGTCGTAACACCGATGCGCCTGAAGTCATAGAACAACGTCTCGCACGTGCGGCTTACGAACTCGCCTTTGCACCTTGTTTCGACCATGTCATCATCAACGATGACCTCGAAAAAGCGAAACAAGAGACCTACCAACTCATCAAAGATTTCCTAGGAATATGAATTCCGCAAGCTCACCCATTCGCACCGGTATCTATGGAGGTTCGTTCAATCCCATCCATATCGGACACGTTGCGCTGGCTAAACAGATACTCAAAGCAGCCAACCTCGACGAGGTTTGGTTTGTCGTCTCACCCCAGAATCCTTTCAAACGGCAGCGAGACTTGATGCCCGACGAGCAACGATTGGAATGGGTGCGCCAAGCCTTGGCCGATGAGCCACAACTCTTTGTCTCCGATTACGAGTTCCACTTACCCAAGCCTTCGTATACCTGGAACACGCTACAACACCTACATCACGACTATCCCAACCGACAATTCTGTCTCATTATTGGTGCCGACAACTGGCTCAGTTTTCCACAATGGGCACATCATGAAGATATTCTGCGCGACCACGACATCTTCATTTATCCTCGTCGCAACAATCCTATTGACGCCACTACCTTGCCATCCAATGTCCATCTGCTCAAAACTGAACTCTACGACACCAGTAGTAGCGAAATTCGCAGGCGTATGCAAGCCGGTGAGAACGTCGACCAATGGTTGCCATTCAGGCTAAAATAAGTTTCATATAGATAATGTGGGCTTCGTTTCCCGACATCTAACACAACACTGAAAAACCATAGCAGCAAGCCCATGAATACATCGTTTAATAATACCGACGTGCCAATTGGCGAATAGCTTGCATGTTTGGGACGGCATAACCCAGTGCATTGCGACGGATAAAGAGTTGTGGATCGAATAATTCGCACCCGTTACAGTTGCCCGGAAGTTCTATAACCACCTCAATAATTTCGGGTTGTATGGCTAACAGACTGCCTTCGGGGAACCAATCGCGATGACGTATATAGTTCCAAATCAGCTCTGTTAAGTTCACAATATAAGACTTTGCATCCTGAAATCTTTTCTGTATCATAGTCTCTTATTTTTGGTTTCGAGACAAAGATAAGTCATCTGAAGCTGCAAACAAACAATACGCTCCATCTTTTCTAATAGTTTTTGAGACGTTAAGAAAAGGTATAAAAAGCGTCTTAAAATATCGAAATGTACCCGACTTCGTGGAAAAATAATTATCTTTGCATGCAGAGCAATAAGAAAAAACTTGCCCACAAGGGAGCAAGAAAGTAACGAAGGACAAAGAACATTATGGTAAATCACAAGATTTATGAGCCCAACGACCGGATGATTAGTCTCATTAGCGACAACCGAGAAGTGTTGCAAAGCTTAGGAAGTTTCGGTATTAACCTTGGATTTGGCGACAAAACAGTAAAAGAAGTCTGCGAAGAACAACACGTAGATACATTTACTTTCTTGACAATTGTCAACTTTACCATCAACGGTTATAAAAATACGGCGAGCATAGACAAGCTCCATATCCCCACGTTATTGAAACACTTGAGAGCTTGTCATGAGTATTATTTGGGATTCCAGTTGCCCACTATCCGTGAGCAATTGGTGGAATCGGTGACTCCCGACGACAAAATTGGGCAGTTGATTCTTTCTTTGTTCGACGATTTCTCGCGTTTGATGCATCGCCACATGAAGTATGAAGAGCGCAACGTGTTCCCTTATATCGAGAAATTGATAGCTAACCAGATGCCTACCGACTACGATATAGAAACCTATTCCACACACCATGAGCCTACCGACGACAAACTCCATGAGCTGAAAGACATCATCATCAAGTATCTGCCTAGCAACGGGTTGCTCAACAACAAACTCATGGCCACCCTCTATAAACTATATAGTAACGAGGAATGGTTGAAGCAACACACACGCGTGGAAGACGAGATCATGGTGCCGGCTATTCGACTTTACGAAGAGAAAATAGGCAAAAATGCCATCAGCAGCAACATCGAAGCCATGCTCACCAAAGCTCCTCATGCCAAAGATGCACTGAGTGAGCGAGAGAAAGACATTGTTATCTGCATCGTACAGGGCATGACCAACCAAGAGATAGCCGGCCATTTGTTTATCTCTTTCAACACCGTCATCACGCACAGACGCAACATTGCCCGCAAACTACAGATTCATTCATCGGCCGGACTCACCATCTATGCCATCGTGAACAATCTAGTAGACATCTCGAACGTGAAACTATAAAGCCCTATCCTAGTCCTACTCAACAAGGAAACAGAACTATTATACCCCCATAAGAGATGCGACCATATGGACGTTTCTCGCCTCTATGACGAATGTATCTAGCATTCGTCACATTTTCAGATTTCACATCTTTTGACGATTTCCCTTTGTTTATGCAGAGTTTTATCGTTATTTTTGCACAAATAAATACCAATAAACCAACATCTATGAACAAACTTTTCCTTATCGCTGCATTGACTTCTGCGTTGCCAGTATGTGCGAGTAACACCCCGACCGTGCAACCAACATTCACCGAATGGCACGATATGGCAGTCAATCAGGTTAATCGTTTCAAGCTTCATACTAATTACTTTGCCTACGAATCGGCAGAGAAGGCAATGAAAGGCGACATGACCCAGTCGGATAACTATCTTTCATTGCATGGTGCATGGAAGTTTAATTGGGTGGAAAATGCCGACCAACGCCCCACAGACTTCTTCAAAACCGATTACAACGACGCTTCTTGGAAGAGCCTGAACGTCCCCGGTATATGGGAACTGAACGGCTATGGAGACCCTGTCTACATCAATGTGGGCTTCGCATGGCGCGGCCATTTCAAGGACAATCCGCCTCAGGTGCCTATCAAAGACAACCATGTGGGCAGCTATCGTCGCGTTATCAACATCCCCGATAACTGGACGGGGAAACAAGTTATCGCCCATTTCGGCTCCGTGACATCCAACATGTATCTTTGGATTAACGGTCAATATGTGGGCTACACCGAAGATAGTAAGGTGGCAGCAGAGTTTGATATTACTCCATACTTGAAGAAAGGAGCAAACCTAATAGCTTTCCAAAGCTTCCGTTGGAGTGACGGCTCGTACTGCGAAGACCAAGACTTCTGGCGCTTATCGGGCGTTGCTCGCGAGAGTTATCTATATGCTCGCGATGCCAATGTGCAAATGACGAACATCCGTATCACCCCCGATTTGCAGAACAACTATCAAGATGGCGAGGCTCAGATCAGTGTTGACGTGAAGGGACAACCCATTATCGACTTCCAACTTTACAATGCCAATGGCATAGAAGTGTTGAAATCAGAGACCGACTTCAAGGGAAGAACATCCGGAACAGTGCAATTCTTGCTCCGCAATGTGAAGACTTGGACGGCCGAAAGTCCTTACCTTTACACTCTCGTAGCGACCGTAAAGGACCGCAAAAAGAACGTGAAAGAGGTCATCACACAGAAGATTGGATTCCGTAAAATAGAGATAAAGAATGCCCAATTGCTTGTCAATGGCAAGCCCATCTACATCAAAGGAGCCAACCGACATGAGATGGATCCGGACGGAGGATACGTCGTTAGCCGAGAAAGAATGATTCAAGACATTCAGATTATGAAACGTCTGAACATCAATGCCGTACGTACTTGCCACTATCCCAATGATCCAATGTGGTACGATCTATGCGATGAGTACGGACTATATGTATGTGCCGAGGCCAACCAAGAGAGCCACGGATTCCAGTACGGCGACGATTCGGAGGCCAAGAAACCACTCTTTGCCAAACAGATATTGGAACGCAATCAGCACAATGTAGAGATGCACGTGAACCATCCAAGCATCATCTACTGGAGTTTGGGTAACGAAACAGTTGATGGACCAAACTTTACGGCAGCCTACCAGTGGATTAAAAACTTTGATAGTAGCCGTCCTATACAGTGGGAACGTGCTGAGAAAGGTGCCAACACCGACTTCTATTGTCCGATGTATCGCACTCCCGCAGCATGCGAAAAATACGCTCTCAGTACAGCACCCGAAGACCAAAAGCCACTCATTCAGTGCGAATACAACCACACCATGGGTAATTCGGGCGGTGGACTCAAAGACTATTGGGAACTCGTCCGCAAATATCCGAAATTCCAAGGTGGCTTTATTTGGGACTTCGTAGACCAAGCTCTGCACGGCAAAGACGCCAATGGCGTGAGCATCTATAAATATGGTGGCGATTATAACAACTATGATGGCAGCGACAACAACTTCAATTGCAACGGTATCATTGGCCCCGACCGCCAGCTTAATCCGCATGCTTACGAAGTGGCTTACCAATACCAAAACATATGGGCAGAGCCCGTTAACCTCAAAGCCGGCAAGATTAGCGTGCACAACGAGTACTTCTTCCGCGACTTGAGCAATTATAAACTGGTATGGACTATGACAGAAGACGGTAAAGCTGTGCAGACAGGAGAGGTCAACGACCTCAAAGTGGCACCTCAACAGACCGTAGAATACACCCTGCCTTACAATGCTCAAGCCTTCAAGGGAGAGCTTTTGCTCAACCTAAGCTTCGTATTGAAAACTGCAGAACCATTGATGAAAGCCGGCCAAGAAGTGGCTTATCGTCAGCTACACATCACACTCCCGACCTACAACTATGCCGGTCCGGCAGCTGAAGGCAAACTGAAATTGCAGAATAAGAAGAAGGATACACAAATCAGTATCACTGCTAACGGTGTAGATGTGAAAATTGATAAGGCCACAGGTCTGCTCACTTCGTACACTGTCAACGGCACTTCCATGCTCGGTGAAGGCGGTACGTTGAAGCCAAACTTCTGGCGTGCAGTCACTGACAACGATATGGGAGCCCATCTTAACATCGCTTATAAAGCATGGCATCATCCAGTTATGAACCTACAAAGCCTCACCGCAACAAGCGATAAACGCACGGCTACCGTCGTAGCTCGCTACGATATGCCCGAAGTGAAGGCTCAATTGGTACTCAGCTATGTGGTTTATCCCAACGGAGAAATCAAAGTAAATCAGAAGATGACGACCACTCCGGGAGCTAAGGTAAGCAATCTGTTCCGCTTCGGAATGGTACTTCAGATGCCATACGATATGGATCAGTCTGAATACTTTGGTCGTGGACCTATCGAAAACTACCTCGACCGTCGCGAATGTATGAACATCAGTATCAACAAACAGTCGGCCGATGAGCAGTTCTTCTCTTATATTCGCCCACAAGAGAGTGGCACCAAGACTGATATGCGCTGGTGGATACAGTCTACAAAAGCCGGTACAGGCTTGCGCGTGGTATCTGACAATGCTTTCTCGGCAAGTGCTATACACTACAACATCGACGACTTGGACGATGGAGAAGAAAAAGAACAGCGCCATACACAGCAAGTAGCAAAGAGCAAGTACACCAACCTCTTCCTCGACAAGCGCATGGCTGGTGTCGGTGGTATCGACAGTTGGTCGCCTCATGCCAAAGCTATGCCTAAGTACGAAGTGAAGTATGGTAACTTCGACTTCACCACTTGGCTCATTCCTTTGAAATAAACGACAAACCTATAGCGACTTGATAGTCGCCTAACATAAAAGTCCATCTTTTGCGAGATGGACTTTTTTATTGCTTGTTTCAGTAATCTATCGGATAAAAGAGGTATGATCTTTCAGCATGAACATACCTATTTCATTGGCTCATACTGCCCATTATTCACTCCGAACTTTTTACCCTTCATTCTCTGCATGGGCTAGGCAAAACTGCTGAAAAGCCGTAGCAGCATTGCTGAGAAGCCAAGACAGCGATGTTGCCAAGCCCATGCAGGAAATAAAGAGTAAGGATTTAAGAGTCTGTGATGTACTTTCTACGTGGCTTATATAGTGTCTTCTACCTCTTCATCTACAGCATCTTCCTCCACTTCGGGGCCTTCTACGCCCTGCACCAAGAAGATACTTATTTCGTAGAGCAGCCAAATGGGGACGGCAACAATACTGAGCGTAAAGATGTCGGAAGTAGGTGTGATGATGGCAGCAACTATCAATATCACCACAACAGCGTGTCGACGATAGTGGCGCATCCACGAAGAACGAAGCACACCAAGCTTAGCCATGAGCCAACTGACGACAGGTATCTCGAATACCAAGCCGAAAACAAAACTCATCATCAACAAGGTGTCAATGTAAGATTGCAACGATAACAGGTTCTCTACATCACTACTCACTTGATAAGTAGCCAAGAACTTAACCGTCAAGGGGAAAAATAAGAAGTAATTGATAAGTATTCCTACGCAGAAAAGCAGGTATCCGGCCATCACAACACGTGCCGAATAACGCCGTTCTTGCTGATAAAGAGCCGGCGATACAAACCCATAGAGCTCGTAAAGTACATAAGGTAAGGCCACCAACACACCGAAACAGAGAGCTGTTTTCATGTGTACCATGAACTGCTCGGTAAGTCCTACGTTTACTAGATGGATGCTGAAATCGTCAGCACCCAATAGTTTGTAAGTGATGAAGTGGGCATCTTTCGGTGCCAGCACAATGTCGAAGAGCTGCTCTTTCAGGCAGAATGCGACAATACCAGCCACTACGGTCACGCAAATAACCTTGATTAGGCAGTTGCGAAACACGTCAAGATGCTCCCAAAAGGAGAGCTCTTCTTCCGCCATGTATCTAGTCGTTCTTCTCTTCCGTCTTCTTCGGAGCGTCTGGATTAAGGTCGTTCTCAATACCGTTTACTCCTTCTTTGAAACTCTTCACGCCTTTACCAAGGCCTCTCATTAGTTCAGGAATCTTCTTACCTCCAAAGAGAAGCAAGACAATAAGTACTATCAGAATAATCTCCGGTGTGCCTAACATATTGATACAGTTTTAAGTTATTGGTTTTGCAAAAATAAGAATTATTCTTGATATTCACCCATTTACTGTCTATTTTTTAGATACCGGTGTCTAAAGCAAATATTAATAAGAGCCTATTTATAGGAAAATCGGCGGGTCGTCTCGTTGAAGCGAGTGAGCGAATACATCAAGGTTGTGTTGGCATATCCTAGCCATGCGGCAATGTCGGAGTCGGTCTTGTTTCGGTCGATGCCCCTTAAAATAGCCATCAAGCAACGATTCAAACTTTTCCAAGACTCCAAGATTAGCTGTTTTACGCGTTACAAACTGCCGTTCGTAGAATCTCAAGCAGTAATCCAAGAGCAATTCGATATTCCGACAAATCAGTTTACGCGTGTGTTGGTCAATAGGATGCTCCAGTTCCTGTTGTATCTTGCTGAGACAATCTTTGAAAATGGCACGCTCGTCCTCACTCAAATGTAATGCTTCGCGCGACGAATAAGAAAAGAAAGCGTACTGTTTTATGCTCTGAGCAAGCGAAGTTCCGCGAATCAAGTCGGGGTGAAAGAGCAGTCCGATAGCGTTAGGTGTATAGTCAGGAGCCGGTTTTATATGTATCACCTGCCCCGGAGCGAACGATGTCACCATCCCCTCTTGATAGTCATAAGGCTGCCGTCCGTAGGTAATATCGCCACAATAGGTCTGCTTCTACCATATACTATAGACACCATATTCAATTGTTCGCTCTTCGCGAGCGGCTTCCAAGTTAACCTTCGACATATCGACAACGGTCACCAAAGGGTGTCGCGTCTCAAGTCCCATCTCTTTATTGTAAGCATCAATGGAGTCTATACGCCTGATTTTTGATTCTGTCATAGTCTTCTTCTCTTTCTGGCGACAAAGGTAGCAAGTCTTTTTCGCATCGTCGTTAAACATATTACAGAATATCCAACCATAATTACCTACCCACTGGAAAGCTACTCTGCGATTGCAAAACATTCTAGGCAAAGATACAAAAATATTTCACTCCTTTTCGTATCTTTGCACATAATATAATGCATACACACATGAGCAAGAAACAGATACTTCTGATCAACGATATGGCGGGTTACGGAAAGGTAGCTACAGCAGCCATGCTTCCCATCCTTTCGTACATGGGTTTGCCCACCTACAACCTGCCTACAGCGCTCGTTTCCAACACGCTCGACTATGGAAAGTTCCATATCCTCGACACCACAGACTATATCAAAAATGTCTTTCCGGTTTGGAAAGAGCTGGGATTTTCGTTCGATGCCATTGCAACAGGATTCATCGTATCCGAACGCCAAGCTCGTCTGGTATCGCAATATTGCCGCGAACAGGCTACCACCGGTACCACCATCTTCGTCGATCCCATCATGGGCGACGAGGGAAAACTCTACAACGGGGTGACGCCGGCAACAGTCCAAAACATGCGGGAAATGGTTTCCGTAGCCCATTTGGTATTCCCTAACCACACCGAAGCATGTTATCTGACAGACTCACCCTATCATCCGGAGGGTGTGGATAAGGACGGTGCGCATACCTTGATAGATGGTCTGCGCCATATAGGAGCCAAATCGGTGCTCATCACCAGTATTCCTGTCGGCGGACAGCCATCGGTAGTAGGTTACAATCATGAAACGGACACCTACTTCCAATTACCTTATACCGAGATACCAGTGCATTTTCCGGGTACCGGCGACATATTCTCTGCCGTTCTCATTGGTCATTTACTCAATGGCGAACAGCTCACAGAGAGTACCCGTAAGGCCATGGATGCCGTCTACAAACTCATCGATTTGAATAAAGACAACGTCGATAAGAATCGCGGTATACCCTTGGAGAAGTATTTGGATATTTTGTAAGACCTCACCTAGCCCCACCCCTTCCCTCCCCAAAAAGGGAGGGAGAGCTACCTTGTAATATCATATAAACTCTTTCCCTCATTAGAAAACCATCGGTCGTCGACCGATTAGTCGTTATCAGTGTAGCCCGTGCAACGGCAAACGAGGAAGGTAAAGGCTGGAAAGGGGCTTTATATAATCCCTATAACCTTCAGTATCGAGGGCGTCAGCAGGGCAGTAAAGATACCGTTGAGCGTGATACCTAGACTGGCAAAAGCTCCATACTTGCTACTCACATCCATCGCTGTAGATGCTCCGACAGCGTGGGAAGCCGTGCCCATACTCAGTCCTTGAGCTATAGGACTGTTGACATGACCAATTGCCAGCATCTTAAATCCGAAGATAGAACCGATGATTCCCGTTACAATCACAATGGCTGCAGTGAGCGATGGAATGCCATTGAGGGCTTGAGTCACCTCCATAGCGATAGGAGTGGTGACCGACTTACTGGCCAATGACACGATAACAACCTGTGAAGCACCCAATAGTTTGGCTGTCAGCACGACGCTTACAACTCCTACCAAGCACCCTACCAATTGCGAAACAACGATAGGCAACCACAGTCGTTTGATAGCTTCAAGCTGCAAATACAGTGGGACACCAAGCGCCACAACGGCCGGTTTCAACCAAAACTCGATGAGTGCGCCATTGGTTCTGTAAGTTTCAAAGGGTACACCGGTCAACTTCAGATAAGCGATAATGGCTACTATCGTTATCAAGATGGGATTAAACAACACCCAACCAGTGCGACGTTGCAGGCGTCGCGTTAAGAAAAAGATGGCAAAGGTGAGTGCCAATGATACGTATTGATTGGAAAAAATCTGCAATAAATATTCGTGGTTCATGTGCGTTGCTTATTTTCTATTCTTTCTACAGTGTGACACATACCATCTCAAAAACGTACGCTCGCTGCCTATCACCAACTGGTGCATATGACCGGTAACCACCAATACGATGGCCGTACTCACGAAAGTGGCCACTGTGATAGGCACTATCTGCGGCTTGATAATGTCGAAATAGAGCATAATAGCCACCCCCGGTGGCACAAAAAAGAATCCTAGGTTACCGATAAGGAAGTCACACAGTTGGCGAACCCATTCCAATTTCACCCACTTGAGTTTCAAAAACAGGGTCAGGAGCAACATCCCTATGATGCTCGATGGCAACTTGATGCCGGTGGCCCACACTGCAAACTCTCCCAATGCCAAGCATCCGAAGATGATAAAAAACTGTCTAGCCATGAATACAATAAAACTTTTCAAACGTCGAAACGCGACCGCAAAGGTATCACTTTTCGACTATAGTAGCATGATTAACACCCTTTTACTTTAAAGAATACATACAAAAAGTGATGAATATCAAGTCTTTCTCCCCAAAATTCAACAACTCATCAGCTTCAAAACTAAAGAACTTATCAACTCAAAACCATCTCCCTCTCCTTTTGGGGAGGGCGGGGGTGGGGCTACAGAGGGTTGAGGAGAGGTTGCTGCAACGGCTCCTCAGTATTGCTGCCAAGTCCATTCAGCATTACTGCAAAGTCTTGTCAACATCGCTGCCTCGGCTTTGCAGCGAAGTAGTAGACAAGTTAATGAGTAAACAAATAGACAAGTTTAGGTTTTAGTTTGTAAGTTATTGAGTTGATGAGTTATTAGTTGAGTTTATAAGTTCATAGGTTTTTGAGTTGAAAACTATTGGGGTGGGATTGAAAAAAAGGAATTTACTGCCTGAAAGGCAGCCTTTTCATAGCCGGATGCCTTTAGGCTTACGCTCATTACAAAGGGCTGTCCTTTAACCAAGATAGCTACTCGGAGTGAACAGAACACCCACCACTTCGCTATGAAAACAAAGAGTTTGGAATTGGCAAGTAGACTAGATAACAGACAGAAAAAGGCATGCGAGTGAAGTCACCATTTTCCATCTATTCACTTTGTAACCATGGTTACTGTAACAACGGTTACAAAGTTGCTTTCCGATTTTCCCACTCATGGCGCGACAGAATCAGAAAATATCATTATCTTTGCATAAGAAAGGCTGCATTCGGCTATTTGAAAACAAGTTTTCATTGCGCTCAATTGCACTTTCTTTGCATAAGATGAAGGTACCATCGTGTATCTCCATGATACGAATGAAGCCACCATAACTCCTCAAAGAGGAATTTCATTCTCTAACAAATAGTGTTCATGAATGCAACCGAATTATATGCTTTGTACCTAAAACAGGGACAAGCTACCACCGACAGCCGCGATTGCCCTGCCGGCTCTATCTTCTTTGCCCTCAAGGGCGAGTCGTTTAATGGCAACAAGTTTGCTGCTGCCGCGTTGGAAAAAGGATGCGCTTATGCCGTTGTGGACGAAGCCGAGTATGCTGTAGAGGGCGATATGCGCTATATATTGGTGCCCGATGTGCTGCAAGCATTCAAGGATATGGTACGCGAGCACCGCCGTACGTTCAACATTCCTGTGATAGGTATCACCGGAACCAACGGCAAGACGACGACCAAGGAACTCATTGCTGCCGTATTGGAAAAGCGCTATAATGTGTTATACACACTCGGCAACTTCAACAACGACGTGGGAGTGCCCAAAACTTTGTTGCGTCTTAAGAAGCAAAACGAGATAGCCGTCATCGAGATGGGAGCCAGTCATCCCGGCGACATCAAAACTTTGGTGGAGACGGTGGAACCTACTTGCGGACTGATAACGAATGTTGGCAAGGCTCATTTGCAAGGTTTCGGATCGTTTGAAGGCGTGATGCGCACTAAAGGAGAGTTGTACGACTATCTCCATGCTAACCATTGCGAGGTGTTTGCCAACTTGGATAACCCCTATCTGGAAAAGATGCGGGAGCACGCAGGCATCACCGAAGCCATCTATTATGGGCAAAGCGAAGATGCCAAGATTACCACTCGCGGAGAGTTAATCGACTGTACGCCGTTCTTACATTTCCGTTGGCAGTCGGGCAATGGACAGTGGTACGAAGTCAAAACACATCTCATCGGAGCCTACAACTTGGATAATATGTTGGCAGCCATTGCTGTCGGTGTGCGCTTCGGCATCGCTCCGGAACTGATAAGCGAGGCACTTGCCAACTACATTCCGAGCAACAACCGCAGTCAACTAGACGTAACGGCGCACAACAAACTCATCGTCGACGCCTATAATGCCAATCCTACAAGTATGGCGGCAGCTCTACAAAACTTCAGTCTCATCCCAAACGAGCATAAGATGGCCATTCTAGGCGACATGAGAGAACTGGGAGAGGCGAGCATGGAAGAACATCAGAAGATGGTAGAACTCATGGCCGAGAAACAATTAGGCACTGTATGGCTCGTCGGAGAGGAATTCGGGAAGACTCAATGCAACTTCCGGAAGTTCAAAGATGTGGAGGAAGTAAAAAGCGAGATTGCAAAAATGCAACCTCGCGGATATTATATTCTCATCAAAGGGAGCAATGGTATCCATCTAGCACAGTTGAAAGAACTGCTGTAATTACATCAAATCGGCCAATACGGAATAGCGTTTGATAGCTTCAGAGTCGCTGAGAATGCGGTAGAATTCGCGGGCAGAGTTCTTCACATACGTATTCTTACGCACATGAATACAACCTTCCATCAGGTCTTCACAGTTCTTCAAGGGCACTCCCTCTATTCCTTCTAGACCGTGAATGGTAGTCTCTGCCAGTACCGAAACGTAATTACTAAGCTGCACCAATTTCAATAATATCTCCACATCGTTCAACTCTATGAGCACATGGGGATGATGGTCGCTGTCAGCAAGAATCTTGTCGAAGGCATTACGTGCCTGTAATCCCGTAGCCGGCAAGGCCATATCGTAGTAGTCAAGCTCCGATAACGACACCGAAGATAGCTTCGTCAAGGGATGACCGGTACGTACCACGGCTGTCAGATGCGTGCTAAAGAGCACATGGCTATCTATATTGGCATAGCGTTCGGAGGGTTTGAAAGCCAGCACAAAGTCGAGTTCACGCTGTTGCAGCATCTCCATGAGTTCGTTCATCGACTTATAGATGATGTTCATGTGGACATGCGGATAATGCCGAGTGAAGTCGAACAGGGCGTCGGTAAGCAGCGGACTGAACGTATAAGTGACTCCGATGTTCAACGTCCCGGTCATGATGGCCTTTAATTCGTTGATGCTTTCCACACAGGTATCGGCCGATACAAGCGTGGCACGAGCGTTGGGAACCATGTGTTCGCCGGCTTCCGTGAGTTGCACTTCGTGACTATTGCGGTGGAACAGTTCCACACCAAGCTCGTTTTCCAGATGTTTTATCTGTTGCGAAAGCGTACTTTGCGTGATAGACAAAGCCTTGGCCGCCTCCGAAAATGAGAGCAGTTCAGCTGTCTTCAAGAAATATTTGAGTTGTCGAAGTTCCATCATTGCAAAAATACAAAAAACTATCAAAAGACACAAGGTTATGACTTTTTATTGCTACTTTTGTCAAACAATGCGATGGGACAGACTCCCAGTCAACCTATAAAAGACGCTATCAGCACATGAACTGGCTACAACTCATATCCAACAAACGACTAGGACAAGAATATAAACATGCCAATCGGCACGACGACCGCTCGGAATTCAAGCGTGATTACGATCGTCTTATCTTCTCGGCTCCTTTCCGTCGACTGCAAAATAAAACACAGGTATTCCCTCTTCCGGGCTCAGTATTCGTACACAATCGCCTCACCCACTCGCTCGAAGTGGCCTCGGTAGGCATGTCGCTAGGCAACGATGTGGCCACACTATTGAAGCGACGCCATCCCGAACTGGTCGGTACGCTTTTCGAAGAGATAGGAACCATCGTCAGCACAGCCTGTCTGGCGCACGACATGGGGAATCCGCCATTCGGTCATAGCGGTGAGAAAGCCATACAAGCTTTCTTTGAAGAGGGGGCCGGAGCAGCTCTCAAGGCTCGCTTGAGCCGTCAATTTTGGAGCGATATTACCCATTTTGAAGGTAATGCCAACGCTTTCCGACTGCTCACCCACCAGTTTAATGGTCGCCGTGTAGGTGGTTTTGCCATGACCTACGCGACACTTGCGAGTATCGTCAAATACCCATTTTCGTCAGGACAAGATGGTCATCACGGCAAATTCGGGTTCTTCCAATTTGAGCAAGACACTTATTGTAAGATTGCAGAAGAACTAGGTATCATTCGCCACTCGGCTCCCGACGAACCGTTGGCATACGCCCGACACCCGTTGGTATATCTCGTTGAAGCGGCCGACGACATCTGTTACGAGGTCATGGACATTGAAGATTCGCATAAACTACGCATCCTCTCCTACGAACAGACGAGCGACTTGCTGCTCGGTTTCCTCTCTCCGGAGGAACAGGAACGTGTAAAACAACGTATCGAAGATGAACATATAACCGACGAGAACGAACGCGTGGTCTACATGCGAGCTTGTGCTATCGGCAAACTGGAAAGCGAATGTGTGGCAACCTTCGTTGAACACGAAGACGAGATACTTGCCGGAACGTTCAAAGGATGCCTTGTCGACCACATCAACCCGCTACAACGCGATGCCTATCAACGATGTGCCAAGGAGTCGTACCGACTGATTTACACTAGCAAACCTGTGTTGGACACCGAACTGAGCGGTTATAAAATCATGGAGACATTGATGGATACACTCGTCGATGCGGTGGTCAATCCCAATAAATTCCATTCCAAACAGCTTATCAACTTGGTAAGCAGCCAGTACGATATTCGCAATGCCAACCTCGAAAATTGCATCATGGCCGTCATCGACTACGTCAGTGGAATGACCGATGTCTATGCCCTTGACATCTATCAGAAGCTCATTGGCAGTTCATTGCCGTTGGTGTAATTATTCAGGGCGAATGCAATTCGCCTGACAAGAAATATCTTTTTTATTAGTTGATATATAACCTTTTATATGTAGGGGAGTCTTTCAGACTCGATCTTTCTTTATCATTGTGCTCCGGAAGCCTAAAGGCATCCGGCTATGAAAAGGCTGCCTTTCAGGCAGGAAATTCCTCTTTTCTAAATCCCACTCCAATAGTTTTCAACTCAAAAACTCATGAACTTACAAACTCAACCAATAACTTATCAACCCAAAAACTTTAAAACTAAAGCCTAAACTCGTCTATTTGCCTACTCGTTCACTTGTACACTTGTCAACTTAAAGAGCGAATGCAGCGCGACAACTCAGCATTTACTGCAATCCCCAAAGATTGATATTCACTGAAGATTCTATTCGTTCTTCGCGGTCATCGGGCAGATTACAGAAGAGATCAATATCGAGTTTCTTCTCCAAATCGTTGATAGAAATGGCATACTTGGCCAAAGCTGTATCCTTGTTGTCTTCGTGCTTTACCCAGAAAGCGATGGCATTGTACTGTCCATCTTTCACGCGCAAGATAGCCATCCAAAAGTATTTAGGCACGATAAGGCCGCTAGACAGCCTCTTTAGGATATAGTCGTTCTTATCAATGGTACCACCTTTGCACACATAAAGGGTGTCGGCAAACCCATAATTATTTCGAGTCCCCCACTGGCGAACGGCAGTCTCCATGTTTTTCCACACTCCATCGTTGAACGCATGCGACTGCGGTTGCATGTTGGAAAGATAGAATGTCTCGATGTTAGCAGTCTGCGTATAGAGTCGGTCGGCAGAAGGACAGATGTGGCCGTGGTCGTATCCAGTTCTATAATATGGGTCATAAGCAAATCGGTACATAGCCGGAATAAGTTCATCTTGGAAGTATTGCAACTCACCTTTCCGCCTATCAGCCACATAACGCTTTACTCCCTTACCTGTAGCAAGGTTGCTCTTATAAAGTTGATAGCACGACCAGCGCTGCGACTTCTTGCTATCGTCCCACTCGGTACAGTAGTTGACACCGAAACCATCATTGCTTTTATGGATAAGGACACGATTGTTGGCTCCCCCTTTAAGCTTGGGAAATTCCAAACGGGCGTATTCCGGGAATACAGAGGCATCGTTGGCATTGGCGTTATTGGTTTCATTGTCGGGGATTATATCGTCGTTACTTGAACACGCTACAAAAAGGAATGCAGCCGTGCAGATAGTAAATAGTTTCCTGAACATGAAATAAATGGATAATAAATAAAAAGAAATAGGTGCACCAAAAGTGTATTTCTCTTGGCACACCTATATATGATAAGCTATTACTTAGCGTAATAGATAGTGACAGTTTGTAGACGAATCTGCTTCTTTGGGTCTGTCTTTGAATTGGTATATACTACCTTCTTGCCATCGTAAACAACAGAAGCATCAGCATTACCAACATTTGCACCTCGGAAATTATCACAAGTAATCACAATCTTAGCAATATTGTTCTTACCTGTAAAGGTGATAATACCACCCGCATATGAACGGATACCCTTACTCTGAGCATAAAATTTAGCATTGGTAGAAGCTGTTCCCTTGCTAAATTCGATGGTACTTCCATCGCTCAATGCAACTTGAGCAACTTCTTTCTTATCTGTAAGTCCAGCCTTGCTAAGATCTATTGTGACAGACGGACCGGCTGTAAACTTGCTGTTGGTCAATGTAACTGTGGTGCCTTCGATAGTCAAACCACTGCCCTCAGTAGGTTTTACATCGGGAGTAGTGGTGCCAGAGCCAGTCTCAAACTTCGTAATAATGCTGTTCTTGGCAACCTCCTTGGTTCCCTTAAAATCTATCAGTTTTCCTTTCACTGTTACTTTATCGCCCACCTTTAAGTCGGTTGCTGCCTTGAAAGGATTATCTTTAGTTCTCAATCCACTGTATATTTGCAGAGCATTCTCATTTTTACCGTTGTCTGAGATATAATAGGTGAGACTGTTATAACTCTTATTAAATTTATCAACTTTACAAACTACACCGCTCACATAAGAGTCGGTAGCAGTCTTCTCGTCCTTGGGATTCGCTGTAATCTCAGCCAAGGCACCGGCTACGTTGAAAGGTTTAGCCTCGCTACCATCGCCCTTTGCCTCTCCAATTGGGGTATCAGGTTTCTCCGGAGCGGTCTTGCCATCGACAGAATAGATGTAGTTTTTAGCAGACATCTCTTTCAGTCCCTTATATTCTACCAGTTTACCAACTACGACAACAGTACTACCTACAGGCACTTCTTTCTCGTTGTTGAAATTAGCTTTGCCCAAGTTCAGACCACCAAATATAATAAGGGTGTTCGTACCATCCTTGGTATCGGCAATCTGATAAGTAGCGTTGTGGTATTTAGCACTTACACTGTCTACCTTGGTAATGATACCCTTAACATAGACTTCTGCGTTTCTATCGTTTTGTTTTGCAGCAATAAGACTAGTAGCTTTCTCTACATTGTAAGGAGAATCTTTTGTTCCTTCACCCGTACCGGTAACAGGTGGGAGTACTTCTTTCTGTTCTTCAACTTCGCCTGAAGCCACTACGACATTCTTAATTTCCCATGTCCTAGAACCTTTTGCTGTGCCACTGTAGTAGAAAGCAATGCGACACTTGCCACCAAGATACTTAGCGTCGATGTTCTTAGCATAGTGTGCGAATGTAGACCATTCGCCCGGAGTGCCCGGCGTCAATGTTCCGGTGATGTCTTCCCATTGAGTTTCGGCAGGTTTTCCGGTATAATTCTTGGTAATAAGCACTTTGTCGGCTCCCTCATTATTGGCATACTGCAAGATATAATCAAATTGCAAGTTAGCTTTTTCGACTTTGGTAAGGTCTATTTCTGGCGAAACTAGATAGCTCTCGCTCTCGGTATTCTTCTTATCTACATATCCTGTAGCCGTAGCAGTGTTGTGACTGATAACCCATGCGATTCCTTTCGGAGTCTCAACGGTAAAGGAACCAAAGCTAGAAGCGAAGGTTTCTTTTAAAATAGCAGCCGTTTCTGTGTTTCCACTGCCGGGAACTTCGTATGGAGCGGGAACATTTTCGCAACTTGTAAATATCATGGCTGCCATAGCCATTGCGATCATTGAATAAAAAATCTTTTTCATATTATGGTTGTTTTTTGTTTACTTGGGTAATTGATATTTACTTCACGTCGGCTTCGGTACGCACGAGTATCTGCCATGTATTGCCGTATCGGGTGAAGATACCGGTGATGTCGACAGTCTTAGTAGGTAATTTTGAAGCAGCGAAATCAGCATAGGTGCTTGTGCGAACTACAAGATTGGACGCATTATAACCAGCAAGACCACGGTTCACACAGTTGGCTGCATCAGGCGTTCCGGTAGAAGCATAGGTGTCGGTACCGTTACCTTCATTGAACTTCACGCCTTTAATGGTCATCAACTTGCCACTATTAGACTTGAGATAGTTGGCATCTTTCATCTTGTTACCATCGAAATCTTCGACCGTAACCTTTGAAGCGTCGGCCGTACCAATGAGTTTAAAGTGCTCATTCCAAATATAACGGCTCATTCGACTCACGTAACTCTTGCCACGTGCATTGGTATATGGTATACCAATCTCGGCCTGCTGACCGTATCCACCGATGTAAAGCCCCTTCAAATCTATCAAGATTTCCTGACCTACGGGCAAGAAACCAAAGAGTCCATTCTGCGAGATACAGATGAGAAGAGCACCAGTTCCGTCGTCGACAGAGATTTCGCTATAGATGTTTCCACCCACATCGTTACCCGTAACACGAGCCTTTATCTGCACATCGTCGGTGATTTCGGTGTATGTATTAGTCGTTTGATAAATGTAATCGGCATACTGAGATTTGAGTTTGGCAATGGTTATGACATTGCTTTCTTGGATTTTCTCATTGCCAAATGCATTCTTGTTATCGGGATTATCCCAATCGTTGTTCATACAGCCGGTAGCCATGAAAGTCAGTACGGCCACGATGAAATATAGAATTTGTTTCATTGCGATGTCTGTTTAGAATTTATAGGTGATGTTAAGCATACCGTTCGTGCCGTAAGCATAGAACTTCTTAGGATTGGCAGAGAACTTATAGCCACGTGTATTGCCCGAAGCGGTGGCGTCTGAGCGGCTCTGTTCGTAACCACCGGTCACGATACGACGGTTGTTAAGAATATTGGTTACCATCAAGTTGATAGAGAGTGAACCTTTCTTCAGATAGATGTTTCGACCAATAGACCCATCGAGCATGAAACCACCCTTGCCCTTATCTTGCGAAGATACGATGTAATTGTTGCTCTCGTCCACACGTCCGAGCTTGGCAAGTACCTTCTGATAGCGGTAATAAGGGGAATAAGAGAGATAGATTCGGTCGTAGTAGTTGCCGTTGAGGTCGACATACCAGCCACCCTGATGATAACTAATGCCTGCACTCAAAGCCGTGAGAGGAGTACCCGATTCGCGCATTCCCTTGTTCAACAACACATCTGTGTCGTAGGTTCCCTTTGTACTGTTGAGGTAACGAACGTTGGCATTGTTGGCATACTTGGCTTCGCTCACAGTTCCTAGGAACTTGAGATTGAAGGCAGACGACAACTTAAAGTCGAGTCCGGCTTCTACTCCGTAGAATCGTTTGACGTTGTTGGTTAGCGAAACATAAGAGAATGAATTGATATCATCGAAGTAGATAGGAATCCATTCGGTCACACGGTCTACATAACTATAGTGTGCACTGACATTGGCATGGAGCCAAGAAGAGAGGTATTGATACCCTATCTCAGAACTAAATACACGCTCGTTCTTCAGATTGGTGACGAAATCGTTGTTCATCTCGGCAGCTTGGAAAGCTACAGAAGCCGTAGGAGCATTCCAACCATAGCTTGCGCCCATGGAGAACGTGTGTCCACGACCTGCATTCAGCGTCAAAGCCAGTTTGCCGGTTGCCTCGGCGAAGGTTGCCGTACCGCTTCCACCAAATGAATTATTGGGGAAGAGACCATTGCGCATCTTGCCATCTCGACTCATACTAGTGCCTCCGGCCTTGATAGCTGCCAATCCATGAAGGCGACCAAATGTGCGGGTGAAGCTTGTCCAAGCATACCCCTTATTGACAAAGATGTTGTAGTCGTAGGCGAAGATGTCGCCCTTTCCTACCAAAGCATTGGGATGGTTAAGGTCGTATTGCAATTCGTCAGCGCCCGGAGCGTATGTACCTAAAGCGTAAGTATTAATATTGTGGAACGATGTTGCGCCCAATAAATCCTCCATAGTCTTATAATGATGTGTTCTACTGGTAGCGAGAATCACACCCAAATTCCATGTCGTGAGTTTATTAATATTGGCATTAAGCGTCGACGCAAGGGTCAACATGCTTTGGTTACTGTGACGATTTTCCACATAGTACATAGCATCTGCGCCCTGAGCCGAGGCATTGGCGTTGGCTAAATACAAGCGATCCCAGTTGACTTGCCGATTGGCTTTCGATGCCGTAAGGTAATTATAAGCCTTTGTCCATCCCACCAACGAAGCCTCGGTACGATTACCGGTGTCGGTTGGATCGAACACATCATAGTAGCTACTAGGCAGAAGCTTATAGTAATCGGGCTGTGGATTGTCGGTGTTATTATAGTTGAGTTTGGTGCTACTGTAGTGGCCGAGCTTACCACCCAAAGTGGTTGTCAACTTCATATCGTTATCTATCTTCCAATCCCATGTAAATAATGCAGAAGGAGAGAACTCGTTTACCACGCGCGAGTTGCGCTTCTTACCATTCTGATAACCCCAATATGGATTGTACTGATAGTCGTTGGCCAACCAGTAACTTTCGTCTGTGGCAGCTCCTTGAGTACCACGCTCGGTGGGATTACCCCATGTGGTGAAGCTCAGCGAATGCTGCATGCGAGAGCCAAGCACCTTTTGAACACCCAAGAAATAAGACAACGAATTGTAGAAAGTACCTTCTACATAGCCTCGACTGGCCCATCTGTAAGTAAGACCGGCAGAGAATGCCCAGCCTTTACTATTGAGACCGCTGTTGTAACTGTACACTCCACGAGCGGTATAACTACGGTTGGCCGCTGCTATAGAGACTCTATGACCTCTCGGCATGTTTGCCGGACGGAAATCGTAATTGGTAGAACCGGCCATGGCAGATACCATATAAGCATTGTTCTCAAACGGGAGTGATGTATCAGAATTACGTGTCTGGTTGTTCAATCCACCAATCAACGAGAAGCGGAATTGACCACTTTCCATATCGTTCATGGGCATACCGTTGATATAGACCTCGTTGTATTTCTGATTGAAAGCACGGTATCTGAACCGCACTGGTGAGAAAAGATAACCCACACCACTGGCATAGACATTGGAATTGGAATTGATGATGGTCACATTCTGGGTGATATTGTCATCTTCTCCAAGCTGTGATTCGGTAAAGGTGAAAGCCGATTCGTTCTGAACTTCGTTCTTTTGGCCATTACCAACAGACTGTGCAAATGCCAACGATGAGTAGCATATCGCTATCGCAGCAAGTTTAATCTTCTTTTGCATGGTTGTTTTTAAATTTGACTTTGTTTGCAAAATAAGTACTTATTTTTGAATTTCCACCTTATAAAATTACTTTTATTCATAAAAAAGGGATATTTCTCGCATAATTTTACGACATTTGCAAAGACAAGTATAGTTTTAAAATATTTGTCGGTTAACGTAATATCAAAAAGCAAAAAAGCAAGTAATGAGAAAAACAACTTTGATGCTGATGGCATGTCTCTTTGTGTCTATCATGTCTACAGCGCAGAAAAAGTTCAACGTTTATGCTGTAGGATTCTATAATCAAGAGAACCTTTTCGACACTGTTCATAACGAGGGAAAGCGCGATTACGACTTCTTACCTAATGGAATCTATAAGTGGGACAAGCTACGCTACACACATAAACTTCGCAATATGAGTAGGGCGTTGGCCGATATGGGGACCGATGTATTGCCCGGCGTGGGCTGTTCGCTTATCGGAGTGAGCGAGGTGGAAGATTCAATGGCTTTGGCCGACCTCGTGGCTCAAGAACCTTTGAAAGCCCGCAACTTCCAGTTTGTACACATAGAAGGCCCCGATAGCCGTGGCATCGACTGTGCCTTGCTGTATAATCCAAGTTTGTTCACGCCTACATGGAGCCACCTTTATCAATATAAAGACGAAGTGAAAGGTGACACCGCATTCCATACACGCGGTTATCTCACCGTGAAAGGAATCTTGGGTGGCGATTCTGTGTGCGTTATCGTATGCCACTGGCCTAGCCGTTTCAACACTTCACCCTATCGAGAGACTGCCGGTAGACAGGTGAAGAAGATAAAAGACAGCTTGTTGCAAGCCAATCCCGACCTGAAAGTGTTTGTGATGGGCGACATGAACGACGACCCCATGAACGCCAGCATGAAAGTAGGATTGGCGGCCAAGGGCGACATCTCCGAAGTTGGACCGAACGATATGTACAACCCGTTCTACGCTATTCTCGCGAAACAAGGTACCGGTACGTTGATGTACAACGGCAGTTGGAATCTCTTCGACCAAATAGTTCTTTCACCGACACTGCTTGATAAGGACGGAAAGAAAGATTTCTCAACACTGAAATATTGGAAAAAACAGATCTTCCGTCGTGATTATCTGTTCCAACAAACAGGAAAATACAAGGGTGCTCCATTGCGTACGACAGCCGGCGGAGTATGGCTTGATGGTTTCTCAGACCACCTTCCGGTAGTCGTATATTTGGTAAAAGAACAGAAATAATTCTTTTCCACCCCTTTTTATCCCCCAGCTTGATATGGCGAAACCTCTCGCCAAGCATCAAAGAGAAATTATCGTATTACCTCGTCTTATGGTAATACGATAATTTTAAATTCTCCATTCTCATACACAACCATCGTAGGCGGATTGCCACCTTTAGGAAAAGTGATGGAACCGGTGTTACAAACAGTGAGCGAGCCATGCTGTTCGAGTTTATAGAGATGCGTATGCCCATAGACGATGGCGTCGTATGGACCGCGTGGCATATTCGTTTCGTTGTAGATATGACCGTGAGTAAGTAAGATACGACGGCCACTATCAACGAGCAACATACTGTCGGCCATAATAGGAAAATCAAGTAACATCTGGTCGACTTCGGAATCACAATTGCCTCGGATAGCCACAATCTCGTCGGCCATGGCATTGAGTTCGCGCACAATACCTTGTGGGTCGAGTCCTTCGGGCAACCCATTACGCGGTCCATAGTTCAATATGTCGCCTAGAATAACAAGCATATCGCAATGCTCTTCACGGTAAAATTTCAGTGCTTTTTGCAATGCCGGCAGACAACCGTGTATGTCTGAGATGATAAGATATTTCATACGTTGTGTTTGTTTTGACTGTTGATACGTGGGAGAGGGATGCCTTGGCTGCCTTTGATTTCGCCAATGACAAAGACACTGTTCAGACTTCCGATGCAATCTATCGTACCGAGCGTATTCAACATGAACGCTTGATAATCGCGCATATCGCGAGCATGCACCTTAATAATGAAGTCGAAGTCGCCACTGATATTGTAACATTCGGTGATTTGCTCTATATTTTGCACAGCATCCATGAACTCTTGAATATAGTGTTGGGAGTGCTGTTTCAACCGAATGTTACACAATACGATGATACCCGTACCAAGTCTACGGCTGTCTAGCTGCGCTACATACCGCTTGATATAACCTTCTCGCTCCAGTCTTTTCTGTCGTTCGAAGACTGGAGTGGGCGATAGATGCACCTTGGCAGCCAACTCTTTCACTGTGAGTCGGGCATTTTGTTGTAGTTCGCGTAGGATGCGAATATCGGTTTCGTCTAGATTTTCCATCATTATACAATTGCGATAAGGGACTTACAATAGCCATCATAACCATTGCGGAAGTCTCTTTTAGTCCTTTATACACCTCTCCAATAACACATTTTTATAGAATAATATTCTACACAAAGCATTATATTTCCGACAAAAGTAGCATAATATTCCTATTTACCAAAATTATTTGCTAGTAAAAGTAAAACCATTTACCTTTGCCTTCACAACAACGAAATAAGGTAAAACGAGATAAAATAGAGACTATGAGTAAGAGAGAAGAGACTAGAGCACCGTTTAGTGCCGACATCGTAGGGAGTTTTTTGCGACCGGAAGAATTGAAGACTGCAAGAGCCAAGTATGCCAATGGAGAGATTGGCGATGCCGAACTGAAAGCCGTGGAAGACCGGCTCATCAAAGAGTTGATAGAAAAACAAATAGCATCAGGGCTACATGTCATCACCGACGGAGAATATCGTCGCAGCTATTGGCACCTCGATTTCATGTGGGGATTGCAGGGAATAGAGCACATTGAACTCGAACATGGCTACTTCTTTCATGGCGAAGAGACCACAAAAGGGTCTATCAAACTGGTCGGAGAAATCTCCGGAGAAAACCATCCATTCGTAGAACACTTCAAATACGTGAAGCAATTTGAACGTCCGGGAGTCGTGGCCAGACAGACAATCCCTGCTCCGGCACAGACATTAGCAGAGCTTTTCCGTGGCGACAATGCCAAGCAAACGGAGTCTATCTATCCTAATTTTGATGAATTGGTGGAAGATTTAGCAGCCGCTTATCGCACCGTGATTCGCGACTTGTATGAGGCCGGCTGCCGAAACATCCAGTTCGACGACTGCACTTGGGGCATGATAGTTGACGAAGATTACTGGAAGGCGAAGATGGGCGACGGTGCTACTATAGAAAGCGAGGCTAAGAAGTATCTGCACGTGAACAATCTGGCACTCGAAGGCAGACCTGCCGACTTGGCAATCAACACCCACGTGTGTCGTGGAAACTACCATTCCACCTACGCATGTAAGGGAGGTTACGATGCCATCGCGCCCTATCTGTTCGCCCACGAGAATGTGGATGCATTCTATTTAGAGTTCGACGACGAGCGTTCGGGAAGTTTCGAACCTTTGAAATACATACCCGCTGACAAGAAAGTGGTGCTCGGACTGATTACCACCAAGCGTGCCGAACTTGAGAATGAACAGACTATTATCGACCGAATCAAGGAAGCCGAGCAGTATATACCGGCCGAACGACTCTGCTTAAGTCCGCAGTGTGGCTTCGCTTCGTGCGAGATTGGCAACAAGTTGACAGAAGATGAGCAATGGAAAAAGATAGCACTGGTACAGAAGATTGCTGCCACGGTGTTTGAATAATAATTGTTGTGAGTTGGCGTCTGAACGATTTTATCGTTCAGACGTCATTTTTTATGTCCTAATCCGTGGAAAATCACTACCTTTGCAGACAAGTATGAACAAATTATTAGCAAAGACATACAACGCCTTCATACGGCAATTACGACGGATTTGGATAGATTGTTTCTGGACACATCCCGACAATTTGTGGGCTCTCAAGGTGACATTGGCTATCGCCTTGATGTTGATACCATGCTGTTTATTTGGCGAACCGTTCGTAGGATGTACGTTGGCACTAGGGGCAGTAGGCGCTGCCTTAGCCGAAAACGACGACCATCCACTCGGCCGCATGCGCAGTTTAGCCGTTACCATCGTGAGTTTCGTGATTGTAAGTACAAGCGTCGAACTGCTGAAAGACTATCCGTGGCTGTTTGGTATCGGCTTGGGAGCCACGTCGTTCATACTGATTCTACTCGGCGGACTAAGTACTCGGTATCAAGGGGTGACCTTTGGTGCGCTACTCGTGTCGGTCTATGCCATGCTCGGCGCGGGCATTAAACCGTGGTACTATCAACCCATTCTGCTGCCACTTGGCGGTTTGATGTACGGCAGCATCTCTCTCTTGCTACTTTCGCTACGTCCTTATCGATTGCTGAAAGAGCAGTTGGTCGTGGCTTATGGGCATTTAGCCGACTATCTAAGCGTAAAAGCCGAACTCTTCCCATGTACGAAAGACGAGTATAAAGCGGGGCGCACACAACTGGCCGAGCGCAATATTGCCGTGGGACGCGGCATAGATAGCTGCAAAGACGTGATTTATTCGTGCCTCGATGTACTTGGTGGAAAAAGCACAGAGGGGCTCGCTCCACTTTACCATCAATGGATATTGTTGCAACAACTGCACGAGCGTGCAGCCTCAACCCATCAACGTTACGATGTGTTGAGCCGTCGTTGCAAACACCCTTTGTTACTCGAAGGACTCGGGCAATATCTTTATTGCTTGTCGGAAGCTATTCGGCACTATGCCGACACGATTATTATGGGCGAAAGATTTGCCTTACCGGCCGACTTACGATGGACGAAAGAGGTGGTAGGACACCAATTGGAGGAGAGTACCGACGACCCCGAATACGCCGCACTGTCCATGCTTTATTCCAACCTGTCGCGCATTTCGCTGCTCTTGGAACACGCCGACGACAGCCATCACAGCGAGCCTGTACCCGTAGAAACACTACAATACAAGCCGGCATCACTGAAACAACGACTTCGGGCTCTCTTCAACGAGAACCATCCGCGATTCCGCCATGCCGTGCGACTGTCTATTTGCCTAGTGGCGGGATACGCCCTTGTCGAGGCTTTCCACATGAACAAAGGCGCATGGGTGGTACTGACGATTCTCTTTGTGTGCCAACAAAGTTACGTAGCTACGCGCCAACGCCTCTTCGAACGTATCTTCGGAACCTTTGTCGGAGTAGCCTTAGGCGTCATTTGGGCTCATTTGTTACCCACCGTAGCTGGTCAAATCGTACTTTTATTATTCTCTATATTCACGTTCTTCTATTGGGTTCGCAAGCGCTACACGTATGCCGTGGTCTTCATTACCATGTTCGTGATTGCCGCATTCAACCTACAGACTGGCACCGGTATAGCCGTCATGACCTACCGACTGCTCGATACGCTGCTCGGTTCTATCATGGCTTTCTTGGCCGTAAGGTATATTTGGCCCGATTGGCAATATCGCCATCTACAGCAATTGATGACTGATGCCATCACCAAGACGCTACGCTATTTCAACACCATCTACGAGAACGATGTGCGAGGAGCCGCTTATTATCACAACAGACGCACCGCTCATCAGGCTGATAACGCCTTGGCAAAGGCTTGGAAGGGTATGCATGCCGAACCCAAGAAGAAGCGGAAGTTACAGCGAGAGGCCTATGCACTGACCTATATGCACCACTCTTTGCTGTCGTATGTATCGGCTCTTGGGGCGCATTATTACAGCAAACCACTCACAGCAGAGGATATTGAGACATGTCGATACATCACTCGCGTGATAGAACAAGTGCAGCATAACTTCTCTCCCACTCCGATAAAGACCGACCATCCCGTCACAATAGATGAGGTAAAGGCTTGGAATACCGCTTTCGTCAAGCAACTCTCCACCACCGACAACCACAACATGGTCATCTTATACAACATCTCGAAAGTGGCCGCAGAACTGTTGAAAGAGAGCATCAGTAAAAACAGAAGACGCTAAGAAAGCAGTATACGCACTGTATCAATCTCGCGCATGCGTTAATTTATATAAAATGCACCTCTCTACTGCGCATGGGAGAATGCTATGTGCGAAATTTATGCTAACTTTGCATACATAGACAATACGAATATATTTGTATTTTATAAAATAAAGAAAACAACTATGGTAATTGAAAAAGTACATGCTCGTGAGATTATTGACTCTCGTGGCAATCCTACAGTAGAAGTAGAAGTAACATTGGAAAATGGTGTGATGGGTCGCGCTAGCGTACCATCTGGTGCTTCTACCGGTGAAAACGAGGCTCTTGAGCTTCGCGACGGCGACAAGAACCGTTTCGGTGGCAAGGGCGTTTTGAAAGCTGTAGAGAACGTAAACAACGTCATCGCTCCAGCATTGAAGGGCTTCTGCGTACTCGAACAGCGCAAGATCGATAACAAGATGCTTGAACTCGACGGTACTCCTACAAAGAGTAAGCTCGGTGCTAACGCCATTCTCGGTGTTTCTTTGGCTGTTGCTCAGACTGCTGCCAAGGCTCTCAATATCCCCTTGTATCGCTACATTGGTGGTTGCAATACCTATACTTTGCCCGTACCTATGATGAATATCATCAACGGTGGTGCTCACTCTGACGCTCCTATCGCATTCCAAGAATTCATGATTCGCCCTGTAGGCGCTAAGAACGAGAAAGAAGCTATCCGTATGGGTGCTGAGGTTTTCCACGCATTGGCAAAGAACTTGAAGAAGCGCGGACTCTCTACTGCTGTTGGAGATGAGGGTGGTTTCGCTCCTAGCTTTGATGGTATCGAAGACGCTCTCGACACTATCATCGCTTCAATCAAGGACGCTGGTTACAAGCCGGGTGATGATGTGAAGATTGCTATGGACTGTGCTGCTTCTGAATTTGCTGTTCAGGAAAACGGTCAGTGGTTCTACGACTATCGTCAACTCAAGAACGGTATGCCGAAGGACGTAAAGAATGGCAAGAAGCTTACAGCTGAAGAGCAAATCGCTTACTTGGAAGAACTTATCACAAAATATCCTATCGACTCTATCGAGGACGGTCTTGATGAGAACGACTGGGAGAACTGGGTGAAGCTGACAGCTAAGATTGGTGACCGTTGCCAGTTGGTTGGTGACGACTTGTTCGTAACTAACGTGAAGTTCTTGGAAAAGGGTATCAAGATGGGTGCAGCTAACTCAATCCTGATTAAAGTCAACCAAATCGGTTCATTGTCTGAAACTCTTGACGCAATCGAGATGGCTCACCGTCACGGTTACACCACTGTTACTTCTCACCGTTCGGGCGAAACAGAGGATACTACTATCGCTGACATCGCCGTAGCTACCAACTCCGGTCAGATTAAGACCGGTTCTATGAGCCGCACAGACCGTATGGCTAAGTACAACCAGCTCATCCGCATCGAGGAAGAATTGTGCTGCTCAGCTAAGTATGGTTATACTAAGATGAAGTAAAACAGCCCTACGCCTCCCTCGCCAAAGAGAGAAGGTATTGAGCTCTAATAAATAAAGGATAGTTTCATACCATGAAGCTATCCTTTTTTCGTTTACTTATGAAACAGAAATCGTATATCGGCCGATGGCTGGGCATCCTTTTGGGAACCCTAATCATCATCATCACAGCCGCATCGTGCTACATGCTCTCGTTCTCCCTGTCTCCTAGAGACAACCGGGAAACATATGTGAAGACACAATTACAGGAAGTGGTAGCTGCAAATCCCGAAATTAAACCGTGGATAGACAGCCTGCTGCATATTCATGCACTACACGACACCATTATATATAAGGTGAATGGTGAGCGTATGCACGTCTACTATGCCTATGCACCGAGCCGTACCCCACTCACAGCCTTGCTCATCCATGGGTATAAAGACAGTGCCGTGAAGATGCTGCATATAGCCTATATCTACGCCCGAATGGGATATAACGTGCTGTTGCCCGACCTCTATGGACACGGCCTAAGCGATGGCGACCATATACAAATGGGATGGGAAGACCGCAAAGATGTCTTGCGCTGGTCAGCGTTTGCCGATTCGCTGTTCGTCGGAACGAAGCAAGTGCTTCATGGTATATCCATGGGAGCAGCCACAGTGATGATGTTATCAGGTGAAAACACCCCGTCTTACATTCGCTGTTTCATAGAAGATTGTGGCTATACCGACGTGTGGGATGAGTTTAGAGGGGAACTTTCAAACCAATTCAGCCTCCCCTCATTCCCTTTGATGTACACCACGAGTGCACTTTGCAAGCTGCGTTACGGTTGGTCTTTTGCTGAAGCTTCAGCATTAAAGCAAGTTGCAAAATGCAACAAACCGATGCTCTTTATCCATGGCACGACCGATACCTACGTACCCACCCGTATGGTTTACCCGCTCTATACGGGCAAACCGCAGCCCAAACAACTCGCCCTCTTCCCCCACTCGGCTCATGCCATGAGCTATACCGACCATCGTCAAAAGTATACCGAGATCGTAAAACGATTTGTTGGAAAATATATGGGTTTGCTGCAAAGGCCGAACAGGAGTATTGCCTTGCCTATTCAGAATCGCTGAAAAGTTCTAGCAGCATCTCTGCCGAATCATTGCAACAAAATAAAAGGTGTACCAACGCATCATCGTTTGGTACACCCTTATTCATATTTCATCCTCGAATAAAGAATGAGAAAAAGAGATTATTTATATCCTTCGTTCTGTATAAGTTGTTTATTGCGGTCGAGTTCGGCCTGAGGAATAGGTAGATAACGCTGGAACGGTTTGAAGACACGGTCTTCCAACTTTCTCGCAGTTTGATTATCAGAAGTAGGAAGAGCAATAACTGCACGACGTGTAGGATCGGACTCTTTATAATCTATCGTTCCGATCATACGATATAGTGTCCCGTTCAGCACCGTCTCTGCCACCATTTTTCCCGTTTTGTCTTTCCATCTTACGATGTCTGCCCGGCGCAAACCTTCACCCGCTAACTCTATGCAACGCTCTCTTCTGACCAATTCTCTGATTGCGTCTTGGGTATTGTAGCGTGAACGGTCTACCGGTATCTGTCCTCCGCGCTTTCTTAACATATCTATAATGTCGAGTGCCTCCGTTAGATTCTTATTCAATTCCACATCAGCCTCAGCAATAGTAAGAAGCACTTCAGCATATCTGAAGACTATCGGACATAATCCTTCATTGTCGAGTGCTGGAGAATACTGCGATAATGGCGTGGTGTACTTGGCCCAAATCATACCCGATTTAGAAGAGTTATTAGCTGCATCGTAGTAATCAGCGTTCTTCTTATCATTTATTTTCTTATCCAAAGTGTTGAATACACGCGTCTTACCATCAGAGCCCACCCAATCCATTCCGGGATAAACAACGGTCTTATATAAGCGTGGATCTCTATTGGCAAAAGGATGTACAGGATCATAGCCAGACCCTTCTTCAGTAATGGATTTGCCATTTGCCATCTCAAACATGTCGACCAAATTCTGTGTCGGTACGAAAGAAGCCCATCCTCCATCCTGATTATTGAATAATCGAATGGCATTACCAAACTCATAAGTGGTGGGCACATGCTGCATGGCATAGATGATCTCTTTGGAATCTTGACCACTCATAGAAAACATTTTCAAATAATCGGGATCAAGAGAATAAATACCTAGCTCTTTTATCTTATTGGCAGCATCGAGCGCTTGAGCATAATCGCCCCAATAAAGGGAGGCACGCATCTTGATGGCTAAGGCTGTTCCACGTGCTATTCTACCACGCTCGACAGGCATTTTTACTAAATCAGGTATGGCCGCATCCAACTCCTTGTACACGTATTCCTTCACTTCCGCCTCGGTATTACGAGCAACTTGAGCCTCGGCAGCGGTCTCCGCAAACTTTGTAATAAGTGGTACTCCACCATACCAAAAATTCATCTGGAAGTATCGCCAAGCCCGTATGGTACGTACTTGCGCCATATAGTCTTTCTTAGTAGCCTCATTGAGAAAGGTAAGTGGTTCTACATTGTCTAAAAACGACGTGCATCTACGAATGGTAGAGTAATCATAATACTTGATGGTTTTAGCTTGCGACAACGATCCATTTCCCACATACTTATAGCTACTCGAACCAGTATAGTTGTACCCTATGTCCGAAGTGCAGTCAGCAAAGAATATATCAGAGGAACCGGTATGCGGATTATACCATCCATCATAGCATGCTGTGACAGCACTTTTGACGTCTTTCTCCGACTTCCAAAATGTAGTTGGTGACAGAGCATCCTCTGGTGCGGTGTCTAGAAACGACTCGCATGATGTGGCCAAAAGACCTATCATTCCAATAGTAATATATATTTTAAAAGCTTTCATCTTGCTGTTATTTAGAATTTTATATTGATTCCAAAGGAATTAGTCATCAGTTGTGGATAGTGAGACCCGCGTCCTGAAGGAGATTCGGGATCTATATTCACAGGCAGATTGTCTATCTTAAAGAGGTTCTCGGCTGCATAATATAATCTTATACGTTCCAATCCAATTTTCTTCGTCAACTGGCTAGGCAGCGTATAACCTATTTGCAAACTCTTGCAACGAAGATAGTTGGTATTGAAAATCCAAAATGAAGAGCGATTGGTAGGATAACTTGGTGACATTTTAGCTTCTGCTATATATGGGAACTTACCATTGGGATTATCGGCAGACCATGCATCAAACCATACAGTCGAAGGATGTGAGGTATCTCCTGTAAAATCCCCAAACACCTCTTCGTTAAAATATCTGTTCACACCGATGGCTCCTTGTAACAGCATAGACAAGTCAAAGTGTTTATAAGTCCCTGATAGATTAAGTCCAAAAGTCATCTTTGGTTGTTCAGCCTTGAACACAGTACGGTCAGCAGAGGTGAGTTTTCCATCTTCATTGACATCTACATAACGTATGTCACCAGCCTTAAATTTACGGCCAAAAGGATTGCCATACTTTTCTGTGAAGGCATTAGCCTCCTCTTGACTTTGGAATAATCCGTCAGCTTGGTAGGCATAGAACGAGTTGTAAGCACAACCTACACGATTGATATAGTAATCATCGATCATCTCGTTGACACCACCTAAGTCGAGTATTTCATTTTTATTGAAAGCTACATTGCCCACAATATTCATCGACCATTGTTTCGCCTGCTTCTGGTAACCTAACGAAATCTCGACACCACTGTTCTGCATTGAACCTACATTATCTTTATACGCTGATAAACCAAAGGTTCTCGGGACAGGTACAGACATAATAATACCCGTAGTCTTACGCTTATAATAGTCTACATTCAGGGTCAGTCCACGCAGCAATGTCATGTCTAAACCGATACCCCATGTTGTGGTTTTCTCCCAAGAGATGGTTGAAAGCTTATACGAAGTTTGTGCAATACCTGTATTTACCACCCCGTTGAAAGGATAATTCTTACCAACAGAGTAAGTAAGAAGGGCAGGATAGTAATCTGACAGTGCGTCTTGATTACCCAATTGTCCCCACGAAGCTCTTACTTTCAAGTTGTCCAACCAACTACGAGTAGACTCCATGAAACTCTCTTCACTGATGCGCCAACCTGCAGAGAATGACGGGAAGTACCCCCATCGATGTCCTCTAGCAAAACGAGAAGATGCATCTGCACGCAGATTTGCCTCAAATAAGTATCGATTAGCATACTCGTAATTGATACGACCGAAGTACGACATCATGGCCAATTCGCGCGAATAACCACCATTAGTTTGCGTAGATTCAGTACCGGCATCCATATCTGTCACTTCGTTATTGGGGAAATCAGTACGAGTTCCGCTCAGTTCCTTATAATTATAATCTTCTAGTCGATAACCGAGAAGTCCTTTGACATCATGTTGTCCGAATGTCTTGTGATAGTTGAGCAATGCATCAAAGGCATAACGATTCCATAGATAACTAGCATCTTTCAATTTATTCGGGCCATGATATTTATTCTTATTATACTGAATATCCTTGGTAAAAGCCTTATAATCTTGTACATTACTGATGTAAGTACCTTGGGCTGTCAATACAAGCCCGTCCATCATCTTGTAATCAACAGATAGGATTCCTGTAAAATTTTGATTCTTTCGCTGAATAGCTTGGTCTAAATCGAGCCATGCTATAGGGTTTCCGTCTCCGATAGTACCATATGTTCCATCCTCGTTCTTGTATGCAACCCAAGGCGCAATACGATTCAATTGACGCAGAATCTGGTCAGACCCTCCTCCCACATATGAGTTGTCGGCATCGTCATAACTGTTATTGATATAAGCCAAATTACTATGTGCGGTAAAATGGTCGGATAGTTTGATGTCGATATTAGAACGCACATTAAACTGCATACGGCTACAATTACGTAGAACTCCCTCTTGTGTGAGGAATCCACCAGACGTCATATATTTCACCCATTCGTTTCCACCACTCACGTTTATATTGTGATGTTGCATGAAACCGCTTCCGTCAAAGGCTAATGAGTGCCAATCAGTATTGGGATAATTATATGGATCGGAGCCATCACGGAACTTTTGAATCTCCTCTTCAGAAAATTTCGGAGCCTTTCCACTATTACTTAAGGCTAAATTATAATAGGTAGCAGCATCGGCAGAATTCATTCTTTCGATATAACCGGTCTCTGATTGCCAACCTACAGAGCCACTGTAATTAACCGAAGGTTTACCTACGGCACCGCGTTTAGTAGTTATCAAGATGACGCCATTGGCAGCCTTCGAACCATAGATAGCAGCCGAAGCTGCATCTTTCAGCACGGATATAGACTCTATATCGTTTGGATCGAGCGAGTTCATCGTACCGGTTTCTACACCATCGACCAGAATATAAGGACTGGCACTATTCAGTGTACCGGTTCCACGTACCCTAATAGTGGCACCTTCTTGCCCCGGTCTACCCTGCCCTTGGGTCACAGCAACGCCCGGAGCCAATCCTTGTATAGCACTAGACAATGTCGTTACGGGGCGATTGGCTAAATCCTTGCTGCCAATATTCGCTACCGAACCGGTAAGATCCATCTTCTTTTGCGTTCCATAACCCACTACAACAATCTCTTCAAGAGCCGAAACGTTATCGGTTAAGATAATAGATAGATTATCTGCTGCCTTCACTTCTTGGTCGTTTGAACCAATATATGAAATGAGTAATGTACTTCCTAAAGGTGTATTAAGAACAAAATGCCCATCTACGTCAGTCACAGTACCATTGGTTGTGCCCTTTTGTACGACCGTTGCTCCGGTCAAAGGCTCGCCTTTTGCATCTTTTACCGTACCCGTGATTCGGCGTTGTTGAGCATTAGTCTCTCCTTGTTGTACCTTCTCTTTACTGATGATAATGTGCCCATTATTCATCTCATAAGTGTAGCCAGTCCCTTTAAGAATGCTTGCCAATGCCTTATGAAGACTTCCACTGCCCTCTCTAACATTAACAATGCGGTTCAAATCAATGACAGCCACATCATAATCCACCGACTTCTTTGCTTGTTTTTCGATTTCCACGAAAGCTTCTTTAAGCGTAATACGGTCGCTTTTAAATCGAATATTCTGTGCATACAGACTATTCGGCAGCCATACAGCGGTCGTAAACAAAAGCCCTATGAACAAGCCATAATTCTTTTTGTTTTTCATTCTAATGGTTTATTAATGGTTATTTAATAGATTGATTATGCTTAATGAACATAAAAAGGCTACCCTTTTTACTATTAAGAAGGTTACAAGGAGCTTCACGCACAAAATAATAATTATTTTTTTAGAGAAAAGCTATTCTAAGTTTTTAATATAGTTGTGGATGCGGAGTAATATAGATACTGTCACCTTTCTGTACATAATCGAATGGTGTACATATATTACTTAATACTTTAAGGATGCTGTTAAGCGATTCTTCGGATTTGAATTTTACATGATAGAGTCCTCTCATGGCATCCATATTACGACAAATAATATGGATACTGTAGCGATGTTGCAACCTTGAGATCACTTCACGGAAGTCAATAGCATCGAAAATAAGATTTCCCTCATTCCACGACAGCACCTGTTGAGCATCTACATCTACTATTGTTACTTCTCTACTTATCTTGTTATAGATAAGCTTATGGTCGGGTTCCATCAGATACTTAGAGTTCACTGACTTGCTAGAGAGTTGTTGCCGCACAGCAACTTCTGTCTTCCCTTCTTTTAAGGTGGTCGATACCCATTTCGAATCTGGATAGGCCAATACATGAAATACAGTTCCTAGCGCTTTTACCGATAGCTGTTCCGTTTGTACAATGAAAGGGTGGGCTGTATCTTTGTGTATAGCGAAGTTGGCTTCTCCTGTCAAAAAGACATTTCGGGTAGCCGAACAAAATTTGCTAGGATAAATCAATGTGGAACCACCATTAATAGTTGCTACAGTACTATCAGCTAATATTATTTGACGCACAGTCCCATTTGGCACTGTTATTTGTACCAATTGTATATCTTGTTTGTCTATATGTTCTAGGCGTCTCAGCAACAAGACCGTAGTAATAGAAGTGAGTAACACCAACAACATAGCAGCTATACCCAACCTTACATAGCGTTTGAAACGAACTTGATGTCGCATTATACCTTTTATTTTATGCAAATCCTCTATCGTTTCTGTCGAAGCTTCGCCATCTATCTCATTCCACAATAACTCCATCGCATTCTCTTGCCCCAAACGTTCTTGACTGTTCAGAAGCCACCAAACAAATTTCTGTTGTGTCAAAATCGAGAAAGTTCTTTTACAAAATTGACGTATGATTGCCTGTATCTCTTGATTGTTCATATCTTACCTTTATATATATAAGAAGGTGAAAGCCACTTTTAGGCACAAAAATTATTTAGGATATCACATAAATAAAACGAACATGAGTTTGACAACCTTCCTAATCTCAGCCAAAGCTGCACTTAGATGATTCTCTACAGTACGCTTGCTAATACCTAATTTCGCCGCAATCTCACTATTGGGAAGATTCTCCTTCCGACTCATGACAAAGACCTTTTGACGCTGAGGTGTCATCTGTAAGATGGTTGTATCAATGAGTTCTTGCAGTTGAGCAGCAAACATTTGCTCTTCTACATCATTCGTCTGTATGGGTTTTCTTAGTGCGTGAAGTAGGTATTTATCTTGGACAAGACTATGATCAAAATAGTCATAGATAGCAAACTTGGCAGTATGAAAAAGATAAGATTTGAAAGATCTTACCTGACAACACCTCTCACGCTCTTTCCAAAGTTTCAAAAAAATGTCTTGACTAATATCGCGAGCTATCTCATGGTCTTTGACAAAGCACTCAATAAAAGCAACCAACTTTGGTTGATATTTCAAGAAAAGCAAGTCAAAGGCTTTCTCATCGCCTCGGCCGAACGCTTCTATCTGTATTTCAAGGTCTGTGTCTGTCATGTCTTTGGTATGCTTTGAAGACGCTCAGAAAAATATATTCTCAACAAAATATCAATCTTTCTTCCCGTATTCCCGTTGTAGTTCTGCTATGCGGGCATGTCGTTCCATGGAGTAGGTACCGCTATTGGCTTCTAAATAATCCAAGAGCGAGAAGGCTTTAGAGAGCAGGATGTCACGTGTCGGTCCGGTTTCTATACAACCTTCATGGTAGTATAACTCTGATAACATTTCGAGTTTCATAATGCGTTTTTCCGGAGTTTCACCCTCAAGTGCCTGCATCACTTCATCAATGGTGGCCGTACCGTAAAACGCATAAGGCCCTACATACTGCTCATATAGTTTATGCAGTTCTTCTTTTCGAGCCGTAAACTCTTTCTTTTCCAGTACTTTGGCCAGTGCAGCCATAAACTCTTGTATGAGTCTGAGGTAGTAGTCGCGTTGTAACATCGTTATGATTCGTTTTGAATACTTTCATATAGTTTCTTATAAAAAGGATGCCTGGTGAGCGTATCTACGTCGCCTAGGATGATGAGTTTCATTCGGGCACGCGTGATAGCCACGTTCATTCGTCGCAAATCATTGAGAAATCCTATCTGCCCTTCATCGTTACTGCGCACCAACGAAATCAGAATCACATCGCGTTCCTGCCCTTGGAATCCGTCGACGGTGTTTACCGAGATGAGATGTCGATAGGATTTGAAGAATTCGCGCTTACCGATGAGGCGTCGCAAATATTGCACTTGGGCACGATAGGGAGAAATAATCCCCACGTCGATACGCTCTTCCAACACGCGCTCCTTACCTATCTTATAATAATAAGCCTCCAGTTTTTGCAACGTCAATTCAGCCTCCTCCTTGTTAATTCGGCCGAAACTCTCTCCCACGAAAGTCTCTCCTGTCGTCACTTCCGTACGCTCCCACTCAATAGGATTATCATAATCCAGAATGCCACGGAACTTAATCTGAGGTGCACTCTCTACCTGTCCGCCATAAAACCAGTCGCTCGAAAAACGCATTATCTGCTCGTTCATACGGTATTGCACCTTGAGTAGCGTCACCACTTCGGGCTTGTTTTCCACAATTCGTTCCATGAGCGTCTTGCCTAGTCCAGCTTTCAATGCCGCAATACTCTTGATGGTAGGCGGCAATTGACAATGGTCGCCGGCCAAGATGACACGTGTTGCCTTACGAATAGCTATCCAACAAGCAGCTTCAAGAGCCTGCGCTGCCTCGTCGATGAAGAGCGTTCCGAACTTCTGACGGTCGAGTAAACGGTTCGCTGCACCCGTTAATGTAGATGCAACAACACGAGCTTCGCCGAATAGTTGGGCATTGATGCGTATCTCAAGTTCCGCTGCTCGACTCTTCAAACGTTCCAATTTCTGATGGTAACGGTCGTCCCGGCCACGCCGTTGGCCTCTCAACTCACGTATAGCTTTCCGTATAGCCCACAGCTGGGGATAATCCGGATGCGACTCGAAGCGTCTCTCATAGGTGAACGACAACATCTTATCATTCACACGCGATGGATTACCGATACGCAGCACATTAATACCACGGTCTACCAACTTCTCCGAAATCCAGTCTACGGCCATATTGCTCTGTGCACAAACGAGCACCTGACTCTCGCGCATCAGTGTTTCGTTGATGGCTTCTACCAATGTGGTAGTCTTCCCTGTGCCCGGTGGACCATGCACCACCGCCACATCTTTAGCCCACAACACCTCGTTCACGGCCTTCTCCTGCGTAGCGTTGAGCCATGGGAAACGCGTGGCTGCAAAAGTAAATCGTTCGGCCGGGCGATGCGAATAGAACAAATCGCGCAGATAGGCCAATCGATTTCCATCGGCACGGGTCACCTTGTCAAGTGCTTCAAACATCAGTCGGTAACTTGTTTCGTCGAAAAATAGCTGCACACCCACCATAGATGTACAGGCCTGCACATCCGACAAGCAAGCCGAGTCGGGCACAGTGACAACCATGCGCTCACCTTCTACGTAGCCCACCGAACCAGTAAAAGGGAAATAATGTATGCGTCCGCTCTCACCATCGACGCGAAAGAATACCACCGGTCGGCCATACTCGAAGTTACATTCTATCTCCTCATCGGTCGTACGAAACACTTCCAGCGACAGTTGGTTCAGCGAATTATAGTAGCTTTTGCCCACTCTCAGCAGATACCAAGCATCGCCACGCTTCACCTTTCGTTGCAATCCCATCGTTTCGGTTTGCTTCCGAAAGGCTTCTTTCTCTGTGTTGTATTCCAACTCCAGCAACAATCGTTGCTGTTTAAGACTTTGTATGGTCGACGTTTCACTCATAGCTGCATGCAAAAATAGCAATAAATATGCTAACAACAAAGCCTGTCGTCATCGCTTTTTTTTGAGAAAGTTACGTTGTCGGTATCTATTTTATTTCGTAATTTTGCATCTATACAATATCATTCAATCCCGTTATAACCTAATGAGAGAAACGTTTTTATCCATAAGTATACGCATTGTTCTAGTTAGCTTGGCATGGAGTTGCATGCCCTTGAAAGCTGCACAGCCATCACCGACCATCCATCTTATCCCTCAACCACAAGAGATTCAAGTTGGCGAAGGTACTTTCCTGTTCTCCCCATCTACCACGATTGGCGTGGCCCACCCATCACAACAGCCCGTCATACAGCTATTCGTCGACGCGTTACGGCGAGATTTGGGCTTTACACCCAAGATGGTATCGACCGACCAAGCCGACATACGCATCATCACAGATAGCAGTCTAGCGGACGAAAGTTATATCCTTGACGTCGATACCAAACATATCACAATCCGCTCGGCTGGTAATAATGGACTCTTCTATGCGATACAATCGCTTCGCCAACTCATGCCTACGCAATCACCATGGTGCGTACCTGCTGTTACCATCAAAGACTCGCCACGCTTTGGCTATCGTGGTGTAATGATTGATGTTGCACGTTTTTTCACTCCCAAAGACCATCTTCTACAAATCATCGACTGCATGTCGATGCTTAAACTCAACCGACTTCACCTGCATTTGACAGACGACAATGGGTGGCGTATTGAAATAAAACGTTATCCACGGCTCACGTCTGTAGGCTCTAAACGCGTGGTTAGGCCGGGCAAATTCTTCCCCGAGCGACGCAATCCGGAGCCCGGTGAACCGGTTTATGAGAAGGGATTCTACACTCAAACCGACATTCGAGAGATTGTATCCTACGCTGCTGCTCGGCAAATAGAGGTGATTCCCGAAATCGACCTACCTGCCCATAGCAACGCTGCATTGGCCGCTTACCCGGCATTGAAGTGTCCGGTAGTTGACCAACCCACCGGTGTACTACCCGGACTGGGTGTTGCTCGTGCCAAGATTATATTCTGTGCAGGTAACGACAGCGTATATTCTTTCCTCCACAACGTACTCGATGAGGTGATGGAGTTGTTCCCCTCGCATTACATTCACATCGGTGGCGACGAGGCCGACAAAACTTATTGGAAACGTTGTCCGCGCTGTCAAGCACGCATGAAGCACGAACATATAACCAACGAAGAAGACCTACAGGGCTATTTCATGTCACAATTAGCACAATATATACGCAGCAAAGGGCGCAAAGTGATAGGCTGGGACGAACTGACTAACAGCCAAACACTACCCGAAGGGGCTGTCATCTTCGGTTGGCGAGGAATGGGACAAGCCGCTCTAAAAGCTGCCCGACAGGGACATCCCATCGTTATGACACCGGCTCAAAAACTCTATCTCATCCGCTATCAGGGTCCCCAACGCTTTGAACCGATTACCTATTTCGGCAACAACACGCTGAAAGATGTGTACGACTACGAACCCGTACAACGCGATTGGACGTCCGCCATCACACAACAACTACTTGGTATACAAGGCTCTTTGTGGACAGAATTCTGCCAGACCACTGCCGATGTCGACTATCTGCTCTTCCCTCGCATGCTAGCCTTGGCCGAAACAGCGTGGACTATGCCCGTACATAAAGATTGGAATCGATTCTTGAAAGCCACCGACAACTACTGCGAACAACTCGGAAACATGGGTATCGTACCGGCACGTTCGATGTTTAACATTCAAGAATCGGTCGTTCCGCACAATGGGAAACTACAAGTGGCACTCGACTGTATCCGTCCCGACGTGCAAATACGGTACACTCTCGATGGCACACCACCTAGCCCGACCTCTCCCCTATACACCTCACCACTCGAAGTGTCTACCGATGTCACCATTCAGGCTGCCACTTTCCGCGATAACCATCAGGAAGGTGAGACCTTGTCATTCCCCATTCATTGGAACAAAGCCACAGCTTGCCCCATCAAAACTATGGGCGCCACCCTACCCTACACATTGACCAACGGGGTACGAGGTACCATGAAGTGCACCGATTCAGAGTGGTGCTCGTGGAATAATACCGATAGCGCATCATTCATCATCGACCTACAACGCATCCAACCCATTAAATACATCCGTCTAGGATGTATCAATAACTATGGAGTAGCCGTACATCGGCCGGCTCAAATAGACGTTTTGGCATCTAAGGATGGGCGAAAGTTCCGTCCCATAGCAACCTACCAGTGCGATGAAGCCGACTTGTTTGCCGATGGAACTTTCCGTGAAGACCTTTCTTTCGCCTTCCAATCAAAGGCTCGATATGTCAAGATACAAGTGCGTGGAGCTGGTATTTGTCCCCCATCCCACGTCCGTCCCGGCCAAAAATCCCGTTTCTTCTTCGACGAGGTGATAGTGGAATAAAGATGAGAAGAATGGAATGTTCTTTTTCTACAGACTAAATATAAAGTTGTAGAAGTAGCCTAGTATCACGATAAAAAGTGTGACTGTCCCAAAATAAATACCAATGAGTCGCCACGTCATGACTTTTTTCAACAGTGTAGCTTCCGGTAACGAAAGTCCTATTACTGCCATCATGAACGCCAAGGCTGTACCCATGGGAATACCTTTAGCCACAAGCACTTGAATGACAGGTACAATTCCTGCGGCATTAGCATACATGGGGACAGCCAATATGACGCTGAGTGGCACTGCAACCCATTGATTAGCTGCCATATATTCAGCGAAAAAGCCTTCCGGAACATACCCATGCATGGCTGCCCCGATTCCAATTCCTACAAAAATATAGATGATGACACCTTTCACAATATTCCATGCTTCGCGGATGATAGATGGCATCCGCTGAACAAAAGTAACATGGTCGTGCTCCCATTCTTCTGTTTGGACAGTGGAATTCTGTTGGATATGCCTAACCCATTCGCTCAGATAGTTATCTAGATGTATCTTGTTAAGTATAAATCCTCCGACTACGCCAAGCAAGATACCACTCAATACATAAATTATTGTAATTCGGAAACCGAATGTTCCAAGAAACATAGCGACAGCGACCTCATTGACTAAGGGTGAAGTAATGAGGAAAGCCAACGTCACTCCCAATGGAATGCCGCCTTTCACAAAGCCGATGAAAAGAGGAATAGACGAACAAGAACAGAATGGAGTGATTGCACCAAAGACCGAAGCCAGAACATATTGCATACCATAAAGTTTATGGTTGACAAGGTAATTGCGCAATCTTTCTATCGGAAAATAAGCATTGACGATACCCATGATGATACTGATAAAGAAGAGTAACAATAAAATCTTCATCGTATCATAAAAGAAAAAATTGACTGCGATGCCCAATGAACTGTGGGAATCTAGTCCAATACAACGAAAGGAAAGCCAATCTGCAAAAGCCTGTAACATGTTTATATCGTATTGAATGGAATATTAGCCGTTACTACATATACATTTTGGCAAATCAGATGAAGTAATCTCTGTAAAATAGAACTTTGTGAATTCACGCTTAATCTCTTCGCGAACCCTAACAAATTCATTGTATATAAAATCCGGGGAGCCTGTCACCTTAGAGGGATCTTCAAAGCCTATATGCATTCGTTTGCCTACTTTACCTTGGAATATAGGGCAAGTCTCGTTAGCATGATCACATACCGTTATGACATAATCCCAACATTGGTCTAGATAACGTTCTACCGATGTGGGCGTATGGGTGCTGATATCAATACCTATCTCCTGCATCATAGATACCGCCATAGCATTAACATGGGCAGCAGGTTGTGTGCCTGCCGAACAGACTTCCAATGTTTTATCAAGCGATTGCAGGAAACCATGTGCCATTTGGCTACGACAACTGTTGCCTGTACATAATATTAGAATCCGTGACATCTTTTTTAATGAAAATAAGACTAAGTTAGGAATAATTGCATAAATTCCCCTTTCATCATTCCACAATCTCTTACTTACTTTCCTGCAAACCTTCGGCTTAAGCCCAATATCATTTGAATCAAGAAATCATTCTGTAATATTGGTACTTATAAATGTAATATTTATAGTATCATGCACGAGTCTTTTATTTACCTTTGCACCGTGAATCATCAGATTAAAAAAGCAAGATAAACAAACTATAACATCATATGTATATTGAAAAAATCAACAGTCCCAAGGATTTGAAGGGACTCTCTGTAGAACAACTCAACACTGTTGCCGATGAAATACGTGCCGGAATCTTGAACCGCGTGAGCCAGCACGGTGGTCATGTGGGCCCTAACTTGGGTTTCACAGAGGCTACTGTAGCGCTTCATTACGTATTCAACGCTCCCGAAGATAAAATTGTTTTTGATATTTCTCACCAGAGTTATCCGCACAAGATGCTCACCGGACGTGCCGAAGGGTTCTTGGATTCAAGCAAGATTGACAGCGTTTCTGGATTCAGCTCACCTATTGAATCGCCTGTATACGACAATTTTGAGATTGGACACACCTCAACTTCCGTATCATTGGCATCGGGTTTACAGAAAGCACGCGACATCATGATTAAATGATAAAAACCAAACGTATATACGACCCGGTAGCCGATACAGACGGATATCGGGTTCTCGTTGACCGGCTATGGCCACGCGGATTGAAGAAGGAAACAGCCCATATAGACTTATGGGAAAAAGAGATTGCGCCAACCAACGAATTGCGTAAGTGGTTCGGACACGCCCCTGAGAAGTTCGAAGAGTTTGCTCGTCGTTACCAAGAAGAACTACAAGCAAACCCTCGTTTTGCCGATTTTGAGACGATGATAAGGCAAGAGAGCGAGCAAGGAGACGTGACATTACTTTACAGTGCACACGATGAAGCCCACAATAATGCCGTTGTTTTGCTCAACATATTAAGTATTTGAGCTTTTATTTCTGATTGTCTTACGTTTCCACTACCTTTGTAGAAGTTAACCGGCACTCGGCAATTAGGAAGTTAACTTCCATTGCACTCATTTGCATTAACTTTGTAAATATGAACGAAACCATTACACTCTGTGGCTTAGCAATAGGTTATCGACAAGGCAACAATGTAAAAGAGGTGGCCAACAACTTGACGGCCGCGTTGCAGGCAGGCGAATTGACTTGCTTGCTTGGAGCTAATGGTGTCGGCAAATCGACCCTTTTGCGCACATTAGCAGGCTTCCAACCACCGTTAAAGGGCAGTATAGACATTTGTGGAAAGCCGTTGTCAAGTCTTTCCGATGCGGAACTGTCTCGGTTGGTCAGCGTAGTTCTCACGCAAAAAATGACTATCCAAAACATCACGGCACGCGAGATGGTAGAGATGGGACGTGCTCCTTACACAGGATTCTGGGGCAGATTGCACTCCGAAGACCGCCAAGCCGTAGACGAAGCACTCACTCTTGTAGGCATGAAGCACATGAGTGACCGTATGATACAGACACTGAGCGACGGCGAAAGGCAAAAGATCATGATTGCAAAGGCGCTAGCTCAACAGACACCTATTGTATTTTTAGACGAACCGACAGCCTTTCTCGACTTTCCAAGCAAGGTAGACATGATGCAACTGCTGCGTCGATTGGCCGCGCAACACAATAAAACGATATTCCTATCTACACACGATTTAGAACTAGCTTTGCAATTATCCGACCGCTTATGGTTATTGGATAGCGAGCGAAAACTACATATCGGCACCTCCGAACAGTTGGCCGAAAACGGCACTTTAAGCCGATATGTTGGGAAAAACGGCATCGAATTCGATGCCGAGACATTAGCGATACATCTTCAAAAAGACATTAGCGCCTCTCCGCACGAATAATTTCTTCGACTTCTTCTATCGTTCTATCGAACGGACCTGAATGCTCTAGCTTCAAAGTACACATGGCAGCGGCGAACTTTCCGGCCTCTAAACAGTCCAAACCTTGCGACCGACAATACAGATAACCGGCCGAATAAGTATCTCCACAACCCGTCGCGTCGACCACCTCTTGAGGTTTATAGGCAGGAATCTCATAGAACTTGCCGTCTGAATAAATCAACGAACCATAGCTTCCAAGTGTAATGACTACCTCATCGACACCCATTTCGTGCAACTGGATAGCCACCGTACGTGGGTTCTTCGAGTTGGATATGACTGTCATCTCGTGCTCGTTGAGTTTCAATATATCTGTGCAAGCCAGTATTTCTTCCTTATCTTTCCAGTCAACAGCATGCACATTCTCACCCCGAACTTCCCTCAAATAGCCCTGAACATCAATAGATATACGTCCTTTTGTGGATAGATATTTCACCGTTTCAGGCGAGAAGTCGTCGTCGAGAAGCGAACCTAAATGAAAGATTTTAGCCTCGATATCGTACATTTCAGCCACTGTGAATGGGTCAGCTTTAGCCAATACGCGTTGCGTTCGGTTGTTAGAGTTAGCCCCATATTTGTTTTCAAAGTACACGGTATGCTTACTTGGATGGCAAACCACCTCAATTCCGGCCTGTCTCATCTTCTCAACCTCGTCCATAGAACCCTCCCCTACCTTCGTCAAGAGTTGAAAGTCCACCTTTCGGGGAAGCTGATTAATACCGTAAGCAAAATAAAATGCCGTTCCACCGGCCATCTTTACAGTCTGCTTAGGAGTGATTATCTTATCACGAGTAATATGGCCTACGCAGCAAATATCTTTCATTTAGTGAATTGTTAAGGCTACAAAGATAAACTAATTTGCAGGCTTTTCAAAATAAAAAGACATTTATCTTCCAGCCATTTCCACTTGCATAGCCATCGGGAACAGCACCTCATTCTCCACTGTAGTGTGCTCTTCGAGGTGTTCACGAAACTCTTTCAACCCTCTCATTGCCTCCCGATAATCGTCATCGGTGCCCTCAGGAGCCGTATAATCGTTTGTCAATTGCGCTATACGGTTATGTCTTTCGGTCTCATCGGCATGTTCGGCCATCATCACAGAGATAGGTCCTTGCACCGAACCGCAATGGAACATCGGTGCTTGTTGGCCGTTACGATAAGACTCATACATCTCCATACAGAAGGGGAACAGTACATTTTCCTCTTTCTGTAGGTGCATATCAAGGTCTTCAAGGCTGTTTCTGAAGTGGTCGACAACCTTCTGTAAGTCGGGAGCATCAGCCTTATGAGCCAGTGCCACACGCTGTAACTGTTCTAGGAGTTCCGGTCCTTGCTCGCGAATACCGCGATGGTGAATCTTCAATACATAGTCGATGAGCAGGTCGAGTGGCCACTGTTCAAAATCCAAAATAGTCTTCATATCAATCTTTTTACCTTAAAATTACTATTTATAAGTTTCGCATGAATGCTCAAATTTGGAGTTATCCGGAAGTTAAACGTCTTAAAAACGTTGGAGTAATAAAGGAGTTAATAAACAAACGTCTGTTAACTTCAAGCCTCAAAGAGGATTTTACTCCCACTAACTTCTATCCATACACAAGTTCGCAAAACTTAAATTACCTGTTATTCTTTATCTTCTTAATCAGCAGTATGCACTTTCTTGCGTTTCCCACTGAACTCCGTGAAGTCCACACGGATAATCTCTGTGCGGTGAAAACTCTTGTGAGCATACTTATCTCCAATCTCTTTGAAGTCGGGCGATAGTTTATCTATAAGTAGATGTAAGGCCCTCATGCGCTCCTCTTCGTCCAATCCCACGTGGGCAATACCCGTCAACACCACGCTCTCATACTCTGTTGTAAACTGTCCGGGCAACAGGTGTACACGCCCTACAAGACAAAACGACACCTTATTATGATTGTTGATGATACGTAATTTGCGACCTTCGGGCGCACAATGAATATAGATACTGTCGGCTCCATCCCATACATAGTTCACCGGAATACCGTAAGGTGTACTGTCGGCATCGGCCATTGACAACACACCGAACTCACTTGTACGCAGCAGTTCGATAGCTCTTTCCTTGTCCATGAGGCGGTCTTGTCGCCTGATAGTCTCGTTCACATATTTCATTATCACGTGGTTTTGAGGATTCTTCGGTAGCAAAAGTAGAAAGATTCAGACACTCCTAAAGGCACAAATGTTACCTTTTTAGAGTTAATGTTAGTTAAGATTATTAGGCCGATTAGCATGATAAGCCTAATAAGATTCCTATCTTTGTAGAAGAAAGGCTGCATTCGGCAATTTGAAAACAAGTTTTCATTGCTCCCATTTGCCTTTCTTTGGTAAAAAGTTACAATCAATATAACAAGCTATGAGCGATAAAGAATTGATGCGCAAGGCCATTGCCTTGTCGATAAATAGTGTAAAAAACGGTGGTGGACCCTTCGGTGCCGTCATCGCAAAAGATGGTGAAATCATTGCCGAAGCGTCCAATAGCGTCACCATTGACCACGATCCTACGGCGCATGCAGAGGTCAATGCCATCCGTCAAGCGACTGCCAAGCTGGGCACTTTCGACCTTACAGGCTGCGACATCTACACCAGTTGCGAACCATGTCCGATGTGCCTGGGAGCCATTTATTGGGCGCATATCGACCGAATCTTCTATGCCAACAACCGCAAAGACGCTGCCCGAATAGGCTTCGACGACGAGTTCATCTACCGCGAGATTTCTTTGGCACCACAATACCGCCAAAAAGCACTCATCAAACTGCTACCCGAAGAGGCTAGAGAAGCCTTCGAACTATGGCAACAGAGCGACAGCAAGACCGAGTATTAGCCGATTAGAGGATATTGAGCAGTTCACCGAACCGCTCAATCGTCCGCAGATTCTCATGTACAAAAGCCTCCATGTGCTCGTGTTGCCACGTCGCATGGAACGGTATATGCACCGCCTTGCCACCGATTTGGAGCACTGGAGCTATATCAGAGCGGAACGAATTGCCCACCATCACCAGTTCCTCGGTCTTCACACCTAGGTTTTCACAAAGCTGATGGTAGGCTTTCTCCGTCTTATCAGAGACGATAGCGACTTGGTCGAAATACGGTTCCAGCCCCGATCGGTGTAACTTCTTCTCTTGGTCTAGTAGCTCCCCTTTAGTGAATACAGCCATACGAAAACGCCCACAGGCTCGCAACCGAGCCAGCGTATCGGGCACCTCGGCCAACGGACGAGCATGAATATGCAGCAATTGGCGACCCAGTTGCAATATCTCGGCAATGATTTCGGCCTTTACTTGTCCCTCACTCACCTTCACGGCATTTTCTACCAACGACAGCATAAAGGCTTTCGCGCCATAGCCAAGGTCGTCCATATTGGCCGTTTCTACATCAAAGAGCGAAGCCGAAATAGCCTCTGCCCCACCATATTCGGCCAACAATTCACAATAACGACGCTCTACTTGGTCGAAATGCGACTGGCAATCCCACAGCGTATCGTCCGCATCGAAGGCGATAGCCCGTATGTTTTGTAATTTCTCCATGATTCAATTTCGTGCAAATATAACCAAAATCCGACATATAACATGATTCAAATAGCCACTTTCCATTCACCTTTTACATCGAAGTTCGGCATTCCCAAACAGAGCGGACTGGCTCCGTCGCTGCAAGGCACCATCGTCTTTACACCCGAATATCGAAATGCCGACTCGCTCAGAGGCATCGAAGAGTTTGACTATCTATGGCTCATTTGGGAGTTTTCGGCCAACCGTCAGCGTGCCAACAGTCCTGTTGTGCGACCTCCACTGCTCGGAGGAAACGTCAAGATGGGTGTGTTTGCCACGCGTAGTCCGTTCCGTCCGAATAACATCGGACTCTCCTGCGTACGTCTGTCACATGTGGAATGGAACACCACACAAGGCCCCGTAATTCATGTCGAAGGCGCTGACTTGATGGATGGAACACCTATTTACGACATCAAACCCTACGTAGTGTATGCCGACTGTCACCCCGATGCCCGCAGTGGATTCGTAGATCGGCAGCCCATCAAGCGACTCCGAGTAGAGAATATCGACCTATTAAAAGAGGTGTATAGCCCCGATGAACTGTCGGCCTTGCAAGCTTCGCTCGAACTCGACCCGCGTCCGCACTATCAAGAAGACCCCACCCGTATCTATGGCATGCCTTTCGGTGGCCGCGATGTACACTTCCGCGTAGCCGATGGAGTACTGACCGTGCTACCATAAATTATATGTGAGCACATATCTTAGCCTGCCTTGTCCCATAACTCATCCACTTATAGACTCACAAGCAAAAGAATTCATCCCACATCCAATACTCCCTCTCCTTGGGAAAGAGCCGGGGTGAGATTGCTGCAACCACTTCTCAGCATTACTGCCTAGCCCATGCAGCATTGCTGAAAAGCCCAAACAGCGATGCTGATACGCCCCTGCAATAACTTCTCCTCAACTCTATCCCAAAGAGAGGAAGATTGTATTGAGTTGACAAATAGACAAGTTTTGGGTGAGGAGTGATGAGTTAAGAGCAAGAAATTTAGAGTTTTAGATGAGCAACCTGCCTTTATGAATTCATAATGGCTTCTTTTCGACATGCAAATATAAAAATATTAAAATTCTATAGGAAACGACACAACGATAGATTCTTTTTCGTATATTTGCACCAAATAAATAATTAATACAATTACTATTATGATTTCAGAAACATTACAAGAAGCGCTAAACGGACAGATAGTAAACGAGATTTACTCTGCTAACTTATATCTTTCAATGTCGTTCTACATGGAGAAAGAGGGATTTGAGGGTTTTTCAACATGGATGAAAAAGCAATCGGCTGAAGAAATGGACCACGCTTACCAAATGGCTAACTACATTATCAAGCGTGGCGGAACAGCTACTGTAAACCAGATTGCTGCTGTTCGTCAGACATGGAACTCTCCTTTGGAGGCTTTCGAAGACGCTTATAAGCACGAATGCCATGTAAGCAAGTTCATCGATAACCTTTTGGATAAGGCTATTGCCGAAGGCGATAAGGCTACACAAGACTTCCTTTGGCAGTTTGTTCGCGAACAGGTGGAAGAGGAAGCTACTGCAAGTGGCATCGTAGACCGCATCAAGAAGATGGGCGAATCTGCTATCTTCGGTCTTGACCAACAGTACGGTGCACGCGTATAATTCACATACGATATACCAAGAGGGGCGATTTGATGAATTCATCAAATCGCCCCTCTCTCTTTTTACTATTTCGATGGCATCAACAAACCGAGTATCGCACCAAGCAAGGTCTGCATCGTTCCCTCGGAAACACTGCGCATAGGGAAGTCTACTTTCACTCCGATGTTGATGACTCCACGGCTGTTGTTGCTCTTCATGGGATACTCATGCCCCGTCACCGGACCCGATGTGTAGCGCATATTGCTGTTGGTATGTCCATAAAACTCCCAACGATAATCCCAACCCAGCGTGAGATTAACACTACTGACGAGTCGAATATCAACACCTATCTTCGGACTTAGACTGCCAATAGCGTGCTGAATATCGTATGTCATCACCCCGTCGCCATTCCAAGCTTGTGTAGCCGTGACCTTCTTCTCGCCCCTTTGGCGTGGCAGATTGAGAACATTGGTGTACAAATTAGCCCCTACATAAGGCTGAACAATCCATTTGGGAGCCAATGGATACCATTTGGCACCGACCTGAATACCTGCAACCCAGTTTTTCATGAGTCCGATACCGGTTGAAAGATTGGTGTACAAACCCTGCTGTTCCATATAGATACCGCCCGTAAGAGCCCAGTGGCGATGCAAATAATAATCTACCGAAAGCGCAAACGTATTTGCCTTATTAGCATCAAGACTGCTGGCATCGTAGTTACAATCCATACTTGCCTGCCCCATAGAGGCCTCAATGCCCCATTGGCGCACCTCTCCTTGGGCGCATACCTGCGTCTGCCAACCAGCAAACAAGAATAAAATCAACGTGAATAATGACTTCATAGTTATACTTACTGTTTATTTTGGACGCAAAGTTAATCTTTTTTCAACATCCAGACTTGCTTTTCTTTTAAATTATGATTAAATTTGCGATAATAGTAGTCGATCGTTTGAAAACACAGGTTTTTACTATATAAACTTCTTAATACCTATATATGATGAATACGATTCCTATTATTTTCTGGCTGGTACCGGCAGCTTCGGTCATCGCACTGGCTATGGCTTGGAAGTTTTTCTGCGATATGATGAAAGAAAACGAGGGCACTCCGCGCATGAAAGAGATTGCCGCGCATGTACGAAAAGGCGCCATGGCCTACCTGAAACAGCAATATCGCGTGGTCGGTATCGTCTTTGTGGTGTTGGCATTGGTATTTGCTTTCATGGCTTATGTGCTGAAAGTACAGAATCCGTGGGTTCCTTTTGCCTTCCTCACAGGTGGATTTTTCTCCGGATTATCGGGCTTTTTCGGCATGAAGACAGCCACCTATGCTTCTGCACGTACGGCCAATGCGGCTCGACAGGGACTGGATAGAGGCCTCAAGATAGCTTTCCGAAGTGGCGCTGTAATGGGATTGGTAGTCGTAGGATTAGGTTTGCTCGACATCACCTTGTGGTTTCTTATCCTCACAGCCATCTATTCGGGCAGTCATGCAGCCCTTATCACCATCACCACAACAATGCTGACGTTCGGTATGGGAGCCTCCACGCAAGCCTTATTTGCCCGTGTGGGCGGTGGCATCTACACCAAAGCGGCCGATGTGGGAGCCGATCTTGTGGGCAAAGTAGAGGCAGATATTCCCGAAGACGACCCACGAAATCCGGCCACTATAGCCGATAACGTGGGCGATAATGTAGGCGATGTGGCCGGCATGGGAGCCGACTTGTACGAAAGTTATTGCGGCTCCATTCTGTCGACTGCCGCTCTTGGCGCTACAGCCTTTGCTATGAACGGCGACATGCAACTACGTGCTGTCATCGCACCCATGGTGATTGCGGCCGTCGGAATATTCCTTTCGCTCCTTGGTATCTACTTGGTGCATACACGAGAGGGGGCTACCATGCGCGAATTATTGCATGCCTTAGGACGTGGAACCAACTCAGCTGCCGTCTTGATAGCCGTTGCTTCCTTCGGTATATTATACGGTTTGCAACTCGATAATTGGCTAGGTGTGTCGTTCTCTGTAGTAACAGGACTTGCAGCAGGCGTCATTATAGGGCAGGCTACGGAATATTACACCTCACAAAGTTACCGTCCCACACGCAGTATAGCGGCTGCCTCGCAGACCGGTGCAGCCACCGTCATCATCAAAGGCATCGGTACAGGCATGATATCTACCTGTATTCCTGTCGTTACCATAGCCATTGCCATCATGCTAAGCTACCTTTGTGCCAACGGATTCAACCTCTCAATGAGTGCCGAAAGTATTTCTCATGGACTTTATGGCATTGGCATCGCAGCCGTAGGTATGCTCTCTACACTCGGTATTACGCTGGCAACGGATGCTTACGGCCCCATTGCTGACAACGCAGGAGGTAATGCCGAAATGAGCGAATTGGGGCCTGAGATACGTAAACGCACCGATGCACTCGACGCATTGGGCAACACGACCGCTGCCACGGGTAAGGGATTTGCCATTGGGTCGGCCGCTCTTACCGCTCTGGCACTGCTTGCATCGTACGTAGAAGAGGTGAAGATAGCCATGTCCAGAGCCGTAGAGCATGGACAAACATTCGTCGATGCAACCGGAAAGGCGTTCAATCCATCGGCTGCCAACATGCCCGATTTCATGGAATTCTTCCAAGTCAACCTGATGAATCCACGTGTATTGGTGGGCGCCATGGTCGGTGCGATGGCGGCATTCCTATTCTGTGGACTCACCATGGGAGCTGTAGGACGAGCTGCCGGAGCTATGGTCGACGAGGTAAGACGCCAATTTCGCGAGATAAAAGGTATCCTTGAAGGGGTGTCAACACCCGACTATGAGCTGTGTGTAGAGATTTCTACACGCAGCGCCCAACGCGAAATGATACTCCCATCTGTGCTTGCCATCCTCATTCCTATCATCGTTGCGCTCGTCTTAGGAGTCTCCGGTGTACTCGGATTGCTGGTGGGTAGCTTGTCGGCAGGGTTCACCTTAGCCATCTTTATGGCCAATGCAGGCGGTTCATGGGACAATGCCAAGAAGCTGGTAGAGGAAGGTGAGTTCGGCGGAAAGGGCTCGCTATGTCACAAAGCCACCGTTGTGGGCGACACAGTGGGCGATCCTTTCAAGGATACATCGGGTCCCAGCCTCAACATTCTCATTAAGTTGATGTCGATGGTAAGCATCGTTATGGCCGGCATAGCGATTCTTTAAGAACAAATATCGGATGAGTCCGGCAGGTCAGACCATCCTGACAACTTACTAAAACAATAAGCCCGCGCTTCTCCAATCAACCGGAGAGCGCGGGCTTTCTTATTTTCTTAATACTCTAAGAAGTTTAGTAGTTGAGGGCTTCTATTTGGAAGAAGCTCTGTGGATGGTCACAACAAGGACATACAGCAGGTGCTTCCTTGCCGATAACGATGTGTCCACAGTTGCGACATAGCCATATACTGTCACCGTCGCGAGAGAATACGACCTTGTCTTCGATGTTCTTCAAGAGCTTGCGATAGCGCTCCTCGTGATGCTTCTCAATAGCAGCTACCTTCTTAAACTTAGCAGCTATCTCTGGGAAACCTTCTTCCATAGCTTCCTTAGCCATTGTAACATACATGTCGGTCCACTCATAATTCTCACCTGTAGCAGCGTCTGTGAGGTTCACAGTAGTTGTTGGGATGTCGCCACCGTGCAAGAACTTGAACCACAATTTAGCATGTTCGCGCTCGTTACGAGCAGTCTCTTCAAAGAGAGCAGCAATCTGCTCGTATCCCTCTTTCTTTGCTTTTGATGCATAATAGAGATACTTTGTATGAGCCTGACTTTCTCCGGCGAAAGCTGTCTGTAGGTTCTTCTCGGTCTTAGTACCCTCTAATTTGATGTCAGCAACAGCCTTAAACTTGCTTGCTGGAGCATGACATACGGGGCATTGTTCAGGAGCTTCAGTTCCTTCAACAACCAAACCACATACCGTACAGATAAATTTCTTCTTCATAATGTTTTTGTTTTTAATTTTTGTATTGATGTATTCCTTGTCGCAATACGCTTAGATGGCGCTGCAATCATATTTCCTTATCCGCTCGAAGATGTACTTTTCATATTACATCCTATACGCTATGAATATGTAAGCAAAGATAAATAATAATAGAATACGAGTCAAATTAAATTGTAATTATTTCAATTTAAGCATCCAATAGAGATTCTTTCTAAATAAGAAACAATAAACTCATCACTCCTAACTCGTCACTTCTCATTCCAAACTCGTTAACTTGTCTACTCGTAAACTTATCAACTGCCCCCTTTTAAACATTCTTTCGATAACTAACCACAGCCCAACTACCCCTCAACAGAGCAAAGATGGTGAGCGCCAAAAGTTGAGTAGTGATACCCGCAAAGCCTGCACCATGTACAAACACGGCTCTCATACCATCTATAAAATAATGTACGGGGATGACCGTAACCAACACTTGAGCCCAGTCGGGCATACTGCGAGTGGGCGTAAAGAGGCCGCTCAACAGAATCATACACACCAGTATAAACCACATCACGAGCATAGCTTGTTGCATGGTATCGCTATAGTTGGACACAATGAGCCCAATACTGCTGAATATAATAGCTAACAACACTGCCAAAAGATAGATAAACAATACATTACCGGCAGGCACTAAGCCATATAACAGCCACGATATGAGCAGACAAACGGTGAGTTCTAAGATGGCAATCAACCAAAAAGGAATGAGCTTAGCCAATATAAAGTCCATCTTACTAACAGGTGTTACGTTGATTTGTTCGATGGTTCCGGCTTCCTTTTCACCTACAATATTAAGCGCAGGAACAAATCCACAAATCATAATCATAATCATTGCCATGAGCGCCGGAATCATAAATACCTTGTAATCTTGATATAGATTGTAGAGATTCTGGGTCACAATACCGCCTTGAACATTCGATTTACCGGGATATACAGGCAGATTTTGCATCACGATATTGGCCATATACGAGGCACCAAGACTACCCTTCGTGCCATTCACAGCATTGGCTGCAATGAGCACTTGAGGGACTTTTCCATGCTCAATGTCGCGTGCATAGGAGCGCGGAATGTTTACTATCACGTCGGCATGCCCCTTTTCTACATCCCGTAATGCTTCATCGTACGACGCAGATATACCTCTAAATGTGAAATAATTAGAAGCTTCCACACGATGGATAAGCCGTGCTGAAAGTTGCGAGTGGTCGTTATCGACGATACGGACAGCCACATCGCGCACCTCCATATTGGCAACCCATGGTATCACACACATGATAATGATGGGAAACATCACGATAAGTCGCGGCAGAAACAATCACCTTATCTTGATAAGAAAGAGCTGCCGGACGCTCCAACGTGAGCTTCTTCTGCAAATATTTTAAGCGGCTGACGGGGCAAACACCGCATGATTATCGCATAACACAATAACTTATCAACTCAAAAACTCATGAACTAACAAACTCAACCAATAACTTATAAACTCAAGAACTCACCAACTAAAACCTAAACTCGTCTACTTGTCAACTCAAAACCATCTCCCTCCCCTTTTGGGGAACCATCGGTCATCGACCGAATAGTCGCTGTCGGCTCAGCCGGTGCGACGGTAAACGAGGGAGGTAATGGCGTGGGTGGGGCTGTAGAGGAGCGGAGAGAGGTTGCTGCAGCGGCTTCTCAGCACTTCTGCCAAGCCCATTCAGCATTGCTGCAAAGCCGAAACAGCGATATTGCCTAGCCCCTGCAGTGAACTGAGGTTGCTAATTTACGAGTCTATTGGTTGATGTATTGAGAATGAAAAAAGATGTCTTGCTTTCTCATATCATCATATTACGATTGAACCACTGTGCAAATACAGGGTCGGTAAGGGTTATAATGTGATTCTCAGACGTAATAATATCACGTTCTAAGAGAGCTTTTTTCAGCCTTCCTATGTTTGAATAACTGCCTAGCCTATAAGTTTCGCGTGTCTCTGCCAATCCAAAATCGGAATGTTCACCACTTACAATGGCTCGAATAAAGTTGGTTTGATATTCCGTCAATGGTTCTACCATCTGCATAAACAGAATCTCATTAACATTCAGCAAGTCGGTTTCGGCTTGTCGGACTTTCTCATCTGTCACACATTCGCCTTCATTCGTTTGTGTATAGAGTATCCATGAGAGTTGCTGGACATAAGAAGAATAGTTATCAACAAAACGACAAATCTCTTCAGCTTGTTCACGAAGAATCGTCCGATTACCATCAGCAAAATGACTAACGATATATTCTACCCACTCTTCCGTAGGTATTTTTTCCAGCACAATAAGGTCACCGAATTGATAGAAAGGCATACTACGATTGAGGAAAATATTGCTCATCAAATGTTGTTTGCTTCCAAAAAGACAGTATGAGACATGCTCTTGATGTTGCCACACGGCACGTAAACGAGCTTGAATCTGCTTACTACCTTCCATCTCGCCTATTTGCTGGAACTCATCTATACATACAACTATTCGTTTTCCTTTTTTGATAGCAATCTTTTCTGCCAAAGATAAGACTTCTTCGGGGGTGTGCGTCTTAGGAGATATACCCAAAGAAACACTGAATTCTGAATTGGGATCAGGAGAAATAGAGATTTTTGGAGCCAATCGGAAGATAAACTCTCTAGCCTCATCAAGCCAAAGTTCTTGACGGGAGGCCGTCTGCTTCAGCACCTCCGTCGCTAGTTTGTTGTAGAATTCATATTCTGTCTTGCAACTGAATATATCAAGAAACACCATGATAACCTCATTGGAGTCTAGCAATCTACTGACATGCTTCACCAAAGAGGTTTTACCTAAACGCCGAGCAGACATCAAAATAACATTAATACCTGTTTGAAACGCAGTTAATAATCTCTTTATTTCGCGCTCACGACCTGTAAAATTATAGTCACTCACAGCCGTTCCAAAAACAAAATTTCTCCTCATACAATCATGTATATATTGGTTACAGTACGCCAAAGATAGTAAAAAAAAGGTATCAAACAAAACAAAGTAACACAAAGTTGTGTGACACAAGGTTGTGTGACCACGATAGATTGCGATGCAACCAACGTCTTCTTCTGTTTAAAAACGCTGAATGATGGTGGTTTACAATATTTTCTTTATCTTTGCAGTGTTCTTATAAGATAAATAAATTAAGTGATTATATCGGTATGATGATCGAAAACGAAATAAGCAGTTCGGTGCTCGCGGCAGTGAAAGAACTGTACGGACAAGATGTTCCGGAAAAGATGGTACAACTCCAAAAGACCAGAAGCGACTTTGAGGGTAGTCTCACACTCGTGGTATTCCCATTCTTGAAGACTTCTCGCAAGAGTCCCGAAGCCACGGCAGAGGAAATAGGTGCCTATCTACAGGAGCATTGCAAAGCAGTGGCTAAGTACAATGTAGTAAAGGGATTCCTGAACCTCAGCATCGCATCGGCAGCTTGGGTAGATCTGCTCAACGACATTCATGCCAACGAGAAATACGGCGAGAAGCCCGTCACAGAGTCTTCGCCGCTAGTAATGATAGAATATTCATCGCCCAACACCAATAAACCGCTGCATTTGGGACACGTGCGTAACAACCTCTTGGGATGGTCATTGGCTCAAATTATGGAAGCTAATGGCAATCGAGTTGTCAAGACCAACATCGTCAACGACCGTGGTATCCACATCTGTAAGAGCATGCTGGCTTGGCAGAAGTGGGGCGAAGGCGTGACACCGGAGACGAGCGGAAAGAAGGGCGACCACTTGATAGGCGACTTCTACGTGCTGTTCGATAAGCATTACAAGGCAGAATGCAAGGAATTAGAGGCTCAATTCAAAGCTCAAGGCATGACCGATAAAGACGCGGAAGACAAAGCGGCGGCCGAAGCTCCGCTCATTAAGGAGGCTCATGAGATGCTTGTGAAGTGGGAACAAGGTGATACGGAGGTACGTGCGCTATGGCAAAAGATGAACAACTGGGTATACGCCGGCTTCGACGAGACTTATAAGGCTATGGGTGTAGGCTTCGATAAAATCTATTATGAATCGGATACCTACCTCGTAGGAAAGAAAAAGGTAGAAGAAGGATTGGAGAAAGGACTCTTCTTCCGCAAAGATGACAATAGCGTATGGGCCGATCTTACCGGTGACGGACTCGATCAAAAGCTCCTACTACGTTCGGATGGCACATCGGTCTACATGACACAGGATATCGGAACAGCTCAGATGCGCTTCAGCGATTTCCCTATCGACAAGATGATTTACGTAGTAGGAAATGAGCAAAACTATCACTTCCAGGTGCTCTCATTGCTGCTCGACCGCCTCGGATTCAAATGGGGAAAGGAGTTAGTACACTTCTCTTACGGCATGGTAGAGCTGCCTAACGGTAAGATGAAGAGCCGCGAAGGAACGGTAGTTGATGCCGATGAACTGATAGCAGCAATGGTAGACGACGCCAGAAAGACCAGTGACGAACTGGGTAAGTTTAAAGACATGAGCGAGGAAGAGCGTAACGAGATTGCTCGCGTGGTGGGCTTGGGTGCGTTGAAATATTTCATCTTGAAGGTAGATGCACGCAAAAACATGCTCTTCAACCCAGCAGAGAGTATCGATTTCAACGGAAATACCGGTCCGTTTATCCAATATACATACGCTCGTATCCGCAGTATCCTGCGCAAAGCAGCAGCTGAAGGCATCGCATTGCCAACCGCATTGACCGACAATGCACCCCTCAACGAAAAGGAGACAGAACTCATTCAGAAGCTGAGCGATTTCTCTGTAGCCGTGGCACAAGCTGGAATGGATTACAGTCCGAGCGGTATTGCCAACTATTGTTACGAGTTGACCAAGCTGTTCAATCAATTCTACCACGACTACAGCATCTTGAATGCAGAGCGCGAGGACGAGAAAATCACTCGTTTGATATTGGCTGCAAACGTTGCCAAAGTCATTAAGAACGGCATGGCATTGCTAGGTATCGAGGTTCCGGAGAGGATGTAAAGACCTCTTCTCAGTCAAAACACCTCACCAATAGCCCCACTCCAACCCTCCCCAAAAGGGGAGGGAAAATCTCTAATACATCATGTATATCTACGAAACAGCTGAAAGTAGCGAATACGAGCTTCTGAAAAAGTTTGCAGAAGAGAACAGACTCTGCGCAACGGAGGCTGAGCGTATCCTGTGGACTGCATTAAGAGGGAAACAACTGGATACATATAAGTTTCGTAGACAGCATATCATTGGTGAATACATTGCAGACTTCGTATGTTTACACGATAAGCTTGTGATAGAAGTTGATGGTGTTTATCATGAAAGAGGGCTTCAACCGATGCACGACCGAGAACGTACCGAGTTCTTAAACAGCAAAGGATTCAAAGTTATTCGATTCAAAAACGAAGATATTATTGCTAATATAAATGGTGTCATTAATTCAATAAGAACTGAACTAACGCTATTAAAGAACAACAAAATGCAAACATCCATCTCCGCTCCGGTTCTTTCCAAAGAGGCAACAATAGCAAACCCGCTGCAGAATAATACTCCCTCCCCCTTTGGGGAGGGCCGGGGTGGGGCTGCCATTGCCGTAGACGCAGCTTGTTCAGGCAACCCCGGACCGATGGAGTATCAAGGGATTGACCTACAGACAGGGACACAGATATTCCACTTCGGGCCCGTTCATGGCACGAATAACATCGGGGAATTCCTCGCCATCGTGCATGCGCTGGCCTTGCTAGACAAAAAAGGAATCACAGGATATACCATCTATAGCGACAGTTACAACGCTATATTATGGGTGAAAAAGAAACAATGTAAAACCAAACTGGAGCGCAATGCACAGACCGAACCGTTGTTTCAAATCATTGCGCGTGCCGAACTATGGTTACGTACTCATCGCGTAACCACCCCCGTAGTGAAGTGGGAAACGAAGCAATGGGGCGAGATACCTGCCGATTTTGGTAGGAAATAATCTCTTACCTTTTAATAATTACTCCCTAACTACCATTCACCAACTTCACTTTTAAGTGTCTATACAGCCATAACATGGCCGGTATAAGGAAAACATTTGCAGCTATCCAAGCCACCGGATCACCAAAACATACACCCACAAAATGGTATGCCGGCACTATCCAAAGGCTCACTCCACAACGCGCTATCATCTCCATCACACCACTCAACATTGACAAATTGGAGTATCCCAAGCCTTGGATGGAGTAACGAAGCACACACAATAACCCCAAAGCCGGATAAAAATAATTGGCAATACGCATGAAGAGCGCTGCATTTTCAATCACCGCCCGCTGATTACCATCGACAAACAGCAGCATCATATAATCGGCAAAGGGATATATTATAATAAAGGTGAACAGACAATAGACCAACATTATCTTTGTAACCGCAACTATACCGCGTCGCACACGCACCAGTTGGCGTGCCCCAATGTTCTGTCCGCAATAGGTAGCCATAGCTACTCCGATGTTGTCAAACACACAAGTGAACAGGTATTTGATACGCATTGACGCTGTGAAGGCAGCCACATAGGCGGTTCCAAGGGCATTGTTGGCACTCTGAAGCATGATGATACCGATGCCGGTGATGGAGAACTGCAAGCCCATAGGGACACCGCTGTTCAGCAAATGACCTACCATAGAATCATGATAAGCTCTTTCTGCCCCCTGAGGTATCAATATTCGCATGCTTCGACGAATGTACCAAGCACACAATAGCGCTGAAAATCCTTGTGAAAGGAGGGTTGCGATACCTGCACCTTCTACTCCCATACCCAATATAAGTATCAATATCACGTCGAGAACTACGTTCAATACCGATGAAACAATAAGGAAATAAAAAGGTTGACGAGAATTCCCCAGCGCCCGAATGAAACCAGAAAGTAGGTTGTAAGCCATTGTAAAAGGGATGGCAAGAAACTGTAACATCAAGAATACATAGGCTTCATGGAAGATGTCGGAAGGCGTATTGACGAGCCCAAGGATACGATGACACAAGATGCAAGAGGTTCCGGTGATCACTACAGAGAGCACAATGGCGATACGAATAGAATTGGCTACATACGCTCGCATCTTACTATAATCCTTTGCACCAAACGTTTGGGCCACAGGAATTGCAAAACCTGCACACGTTCCATTGCAAAAACCCATAATCAAAAACATGATAGATGTAGACGCGCCGATAGCTGCCAAAGCCCCAACTCCAACCCAACGACCCACTATCGCAGCGTCGATAACGAGGTATAACTGCTGCAATATGTAGCCTAAAATCAGTGGAATAGAAAACTTGAGGATACCTCTTGCAGGCGATCCTACCGTCATATCAGTCACATTACTCATCTTCTTCAATCTTTTCCATGCAAAAGTATCACTTTTTATCGAACTATATAAGCTTTTACCGATGAGAATATGAGAAGTCTCTTAAATACAAAATAAGCTGCCACTATCCCCATCCAACCATCAAAAACACAAAGAATCCTAACACGTAAAGATTTATTTTGAAGTATGCAATATTTAATTTACCTTTGCATAAGATAGGCTACATATCAGCAATATAATGATTTAAACTAATACACTATGGACTCTTTAAAGAAAGAATTCGCATCAAAATTACTCAAAGTTAAAGCTATCAAACTTCAACCTAACAATCCTTTCACTTGGGCATCAGGCTGGAGCTCTCCCTTTTATTGTGATAACCGCAAGACACTATCATATCCAGAGTTGCGCAACTACATCAAACTGGAATTAGTACACGCCATACTCGAAGCCTTTCCTGAGGTCGAAGCCATCGCAGGAGTGGCTACCGGAGCAATTGCTCAAGGCGCATTGGTGGCCGACGAACTACATCTTCCGTTCGTATATGTACGTTCTAAACCAAAGGATCATGGCTTGGAGAACTTGATAGAGGGCGAATTAAGACCCGGTTCAAAAGTTGTAGTAGTAGAGGATCTCGTCTCTACAGGCAGCAGTAGTCTTAAAGCTGTCGAGGCAATACGTCGCGATGGATGCAACGTTATCGGCATGGTAGCAGCTTACACCTACGGATTCCCCGAAGCCGAAGAGGCTTTCAACAAGGCCAACGTGCAGCTTGTCACCCTCACGGATTACGAACATGTGGTGGCCGAAGCGCTCGAAACGGAGTACATAGTAGAAAGCGATGTAGAGTTATTACATGAATGGCGCAAGGATCCGGCGCATTGGCACAAGTAAAATAACACCCCATATAACATGAGTACATTTGAAAGTAGCATCCGCGAGATAGCTTACTCGCAGCAAGCTGTCTACGATATGCTGAGCGACTTGAGCAATATCGAAAAGGTCAAAGGGCGCATCCCAGAGGATAAACTCAACGATCTTTCGTTCGATCAAGACTCTATTGCCATCAGCAGTCCGATGGGTGCGGTGAAGTTACACATCATTGATCGCGAGCCACCTAAGACCATCAAGTTTGAAACAGAGCAGAGTCCGCTCCCTTTCAACTTCTGGATACAACTCTTACCGGTGACAGATACGTCGTGCAAAATGAAGCTTACCATCAAGGCAGAGCTCAATCCTTTCATCAAAGGAATGGTTCAGAAGCCCCTCCAAGAGGGTATTGAGAATATAGCCGACGCCCTACAGATGATACAATATTAATCTCTTTGCGGAGGAATATATCAAGAAAATGCTCATCCTCTTGTAGAGACGGAAAGTTTTCCGTCTCATAAGAAGAGAGCATTTATTACTATCCAACGCATTCAAATGAGGCGGAGTACGCTCCGTCTCTACATGCACAACAAAGAATTTTGGCACTTCTTTAGTGACTGTTTTGCCTATCAAGCAATGAAAGATAGGCGCAGAGAGACGACAAGAGACTTTTATAACAATAAGAAAATAACGAGGGTGGAACAAAAGGGAAACATATTTTGTCCCACACTTTTGATGGAGCGATGACTTATGGCGAACAAACTTTGGGAGAAAGACTTTGAAGTAAACAAGGAGATAGAGCGTTTCACTGTCGGTCGCGACCGCGAGATGGATCTCTATTTAGCCAAATACGACGTACTCGGTTCGATGGCTCACATCACCATGTTGGAATCTATCGGACTGCTAGGTAGCGACGAACTCCCCCTACTACTGGCCGAATTGCGAAACATCTACGACACTTGCGAGTGTGGAGAGTTCTGTATTGAAGACGGTGTAGAGGATGTTCACTCCCAAGTAGAGCTACTTTTGACGCGCAAGCTCGGCGATATGGGCAAGAAGATACACAGCGGTCGCAGCCGAAACGACCAAGTTTTGATCGACCTGAAACTATTCACACGTCAACAACTCAAAGATATTGTCGAAGACGTCAAAGTGCTTTTCGACGAACTTATCGAAAAAAGCAACCGTTACCGCGACGTTTTGATGCCGGGTTATACGCATTTGCAGATAGCCATGCCGAGCAGTTTCGGACTTTGGTTTGGCGCTTATGCCGAGAGTTTAGCCGACGACATGCTCTTCCTTCAGGCCGCTTGGCGCATGACCAATCGCAATCCGCTGGGCTCGGCAGCAGGCTATGGTTCTTCATTCCCATTGAATCGCACGATGACAACCCGCCTGTTGGGCTTCGACTCTATGGACTACAACGTGGTATATGCGCAGATGGGGCGTGGCAAGACAGAGCGAAATGTGGCTTTCGCCATGGCTACCGTGGCCGGCACATTAGCCAAAATGGCTTTCGACGCTTGCTTGTTCAACAGCCAAAACTTCTCGTTTGTGAAGTTACCCAAAGAATGTACCACCGGTTCAAGCATCATGCCGCATAAGAAAAACCCCGATGTCTTCGAGCTGATACGTGCCAAAAGCAATAAGCTACAGACTCTTCCGCAGCAGGTTATGCTCATCATGAACAACCTGCCCGTAGGTTATTTCCGCGATTTACAAATCATCAAAGAAGTCTTTCTGCCCGCTTTCGACGAACTCAAAGACTGCCTCCGGATGACAGCTTACATCATCAACAAGATGGAAGTGAACGAGCATATCCTCGACAATTCCATGTACGACCCCATGTTCTCGGTCGAAGAAGTGAACCGATTGGCCGCCGAGGGCTTGCCATTCCGCGATGCTTACAAGAAAGTGGGACTGGAAATCGAAGCCGGAACATTCAAGGCCGACAAGGATATACACCATACTCACGAGGGCAGTATCGGCAATTTGTGCAATGACAATATCCGGTCGCTGATGGAACAGACCATCAGTGAGTTCCATTTTGAACAAATGGAACAAGCCGAGAAAGCCTTGCTCGCAACGGGCCAAAGCAACGATAAGCAGTAATCCGTCAGTAAATAAACTTTTGACAGCTATCTTCCGGCAACTTCCAATAACTCTTAAAGGCCTATGAAAAAATTCCGCTTAACCGGTCTGCTAGCCATAATGCTATTGTTTACGACGGCTTGTAACACCAACCACGAGTACAGTAGATACCCTTGTTATGTTGCCATTGACAACAGCGTGCACCAAGATCCCGTGCTCGCACAGGCCATGACACCCTACGCCGGAGTCTTCGTAACCCTCACCGTCACCTCTCATGGTGGCGCACAATATTTCCGTTTTGTCAGCAATCAAAACACTTTCCACGAATCAATCTTCAACGCTATCGACTCACGCCGCTCGTTCCAATTGGGCATGAATGGAGCTTTGATAGTAGGATTCGGCAACTCTACCGACGCTACCTTTTATGCCTACGACCGCGAATGTCCCAATTGTTTCAACCCGGATGCCATTCCCGTGCGTAGCAAACCGCTCGCAGTTGCCTCCAATGGCATTGCCACCTGCCCTGTATGCCATCGCTCTTACGATTTAAACAATGGCGGTTTTATTGTCAGTGGTGACTCCGGCGACAAGCTCATACGTTATCCTGCATCCTCAACAGGAGCTCTCGGCGTACTGTCAGTAAGATAAACCGTATTTCAAACCATCCCTATAATAAAAATGGGTACCCAATTTCTTGGATACCCATCACAGATTTGATCTAAACAGTATATAAGACTTCCGCTATTGCGAAAGTGAAATTACTTCATCTTTATTTGTTCTTTAACTTATCGGCAAATGTCGATTTACTCCCAATAACTCCTTGAATCAAAACCTCTGCGTATGCATGAAGCCTATCAACATAGGTCAGTTAACTTCCGATAACTCCCTAGCCGAAGGCTTTAACTCCCAACAACTCCTAAATAAGTCCCTACTTCAACCCCCTGTTTTCAAGCGTCGTATTGAGCAATAACACGTATTTAGCGAGTTGTTCCTTGTTCAACACATAGCGCATATTGCGTATATCGTTGGCCACGGCACGCTCTACCATCTCACGTTTATCATCCTTTGCTGCCACAGCGGCATTGTTCATCTCAATGGTAAAGGTGTTGTGTACATCCTCAGCTATCGAACGTTGGTCAGACGAGAGACGTAAAGTCTCGGCCAATTTGCGGAAATTAAAGTTAGTATTATATACCCTTGATACTTCTACAGCATTCGATTTTTCCTCGCCTGCAAATGCTGTCGTCATACCTAAAAGTGCCACAAGAGCTATCATTATCCTTTTCATCATCTTTCTACCTTTCTATATTCAGAGACTCCCCTATCCTGTTTGGAGCCTTACTTTTCGCTGTTATCCTATTATAAATACGGTGTAAAGATAGCAACATTCCTCCCATCCCACAACACTTTTACCCACCTGTTTACGCAAACACCTACATTTTTTGACCTACATCAACATAGAAGGTCGGCAAAAGTCTTTATATAATGGTGTGAGATAGAAGATTTTTCGTCTCTACTTCTCTTTGTCATGACAATAAGCCACAGCGTGGCTATCTCATATATTAGCAGCCCTCGCAGCCCAATAGCAACTGTTTGATGATATAATTGAATTCGTAGGGACGCGACATGTCGCGTCCGCAGATATGTATATGCTACAATGCTGGAATAAAGAAGGTTGTGTATTCCCTCTCGGATGCGGCATGCCACATCCCTACAAAAGCCCCACCCCGCCCCAG